>JAZRWV010000325.1:0-6373 GCA_045599925.1 Myxococcota bacterium | reverse complement strand
TCGCTCACAGAGCGACATGGCTACGACCGGACTCCCGTCACGGCCGCCGATACCGTCGACGCCGTCGATACCATCGGCGGCATCCAGCCCTTCAAGTGCATCCATGCCGCCGCCGATTCCGACAAATGTCAGAATCAGTTTTATGGCAAATGCGATACTAGATAAAATCGCGAGTACCCACCAAATCTGTTCTACGCCCGTTAATGCTGTGAAAAATTCCATATTTTATCTCGATTATTCATGTTTTTGCCCATCGGGATGACGGGCGATGTTGTGAGAATTTAAAGATATTTCTGTTTCTTTTGTTATTCAATAACCGGAGTTTGTGGCTTAACCATAGGAATTTTAATGGTTTGGCCATCTTCCGTGACTTCTCTGATTTCCCATGTTTTGTCTGTTTTCCCATCCATATAAGAGGTGAAGTCTGAAATGACATCTTTCGTAAAAGGAGCGAATTTGGTTTCAAGATCTGCAAAATTGCTGGCTTTTTGTGAATCGGTGCGTCTGTACCAGTATGTTTCAGTTGTGTTGAAGGAGCTGTAAGTGGCACCCGTATTACCATACATCGCCGGAATTGTATAATTGACGACGCCGTTAGTTGCTTTACCGTCGGAATCTATGGTCGTGAAGGTGTGATAATTCGATGAAACGACGACGCGATTGAGATTTATATTTGCTGATGCATTATTGGACTGATAAATGAATCCGTTGTTTGTAGTCGAACTCACGTAATTATTAGCATAATATGAGACATCTTCGATATTGCTGGTTCCAAGTGAATAAATAAATCTCGAACTGGTTCCCTGCAGATAGTCGATGAGGAATGAACTGTTGCTGAGTGTGAAAATGTTAGTTGTTGTGGAAACTGTGTTAAACATTGATACAGCTGATGAACTTAGTAGTGTTTTAATTCTCAAATCGATATTGCTTAAAGTGATATTATAGTTATTGATTGAATTAATCAGATATGTGTTAGAACCTGATTTTATTTTATCTGCATTATAGGTTAAATTTGATAATGTTGTGGAGGAATTAGAAGCGTTAGATAAAAGATAAGCATTTGAGGTTGAACTGATATCCGTAAGATCGAGAACGATGTCGTTGATTGTGCCATACATTGAATTGAATGCGCCATAATAAGACGATGCATTAATTGAATTTTGTTTAATATTGATGTTATCCAGTTTGTTGTAACCTGAATTGGCCACGCCATAAAAATTAGTAGATTTAATATTTTCTTCTGTTATGTTGATGTTGTTTACATTATATAATGAAGAGGATACGCCATATAAATATAAGATGTTTGCATCTTTTATGTTAATTTTTGCATGGTTGAGATTGGTTATGGAATTGCCAAGACCATAGAAATAAGCTGATGCGTTTGAATCATTTTGAACTGTTAAATTAGTAAAACTGGCATCGATATTTTCTAAATAACTGTTATTGACTGAGTAAAGACAGCCGCAAACTGTTGAATAATATTCGAGGTTTGGTATGTCTATTGTCAAATTTTTAATAAAGCTTGGGGAAGTTTTGTTATATATTGTATATGCAGTTGTAGCACATGTATTTGCACTACAAATATATGATTTGGGAGAAACGGTTGAGTTGACGATGTAGGATGAGTTCAAGATGCCAGCTAAACCATAAAATTTTCCTATTATAGCCTGGATGTCTCCATTATAGGAAACTTTATCGAGCACGGTGTTCTCAGCAGTTTCAGCGAATATGCCGCTGTAATTCGATTTTTCTCCGAATATCGAAATACCACCATACCAGGAACCAAGCCACTTGACATTTGTGACGGATGATTTCTGCATGTGGCTTGAGAATGCTGCAGGAGCAGCACCTCGCATGTCATAATCGAGATTGATGTCTTTTATGGAGGATTCAATAAAGTTGTCGAACAGTGGGTAGGTCAGTGCGCAGCGTTTGGATTGGTTACCAAATGTAATGGTTTTTCCATTGCCATCGATATGTGTCTGGTACAAATCCAGTGAAGTCCATTTACCGGCACATCCGAAGTTGGTTTCTTCCGGGGTTACGACGTCAGAAATATTGATGTTCTGCATGATTCGAGCATGTATTGTGGTTTCTGTGTTTTCGCTCGGGTCGAGGCACATCGCCGTTGTTGTTGGATTATCCGGATTTGTGACGATTTCTCTTGTCTGACAGCTGCCAAGACAGTCTTTTTTTTCGACATGTCCCTGCGAACAGTAGAGCAACTTTCCATCATCTGCACATGAGTTTTGATAAGTTGCAGTATTACAGCACTGGTTAATATCACCGCCAGAGGTGACGGTTTCACCGAGACATGGAACGCAGCTTACAGTTTCTGCATTGCACCCAATTTCACATTCAGTTTTGGTGACACGTCCATCTACGCATTTGAATATGTTTCCGGCTGCGGTGCATGTATTGGTGTAATTTTCCGCATCACAGCATGCGAATTCATCGCCGTCCGTTGTGACAGGTGTGGTTCCTTTGCATGAGGCACAGTATGCAGGTGTTTCTGCGTCGCCATTATTGCATTCAACCTCGCATTTGTCTTTTGTAACCCGTCCATCAATGCATTTGAGGAGACTGCCGTCCGCAGAACACGAGCTGGTATAGCTTTCGACATCACAGCATGCGAACTCATCTCCGCCCGTTGTGACAGGTGTGGTTCCTGTGCACATTGTACAAATGGCTTCGGGTTCTGGATTATCTTCGGTTGCTGCTGGCAGAGTACAGCCGCCTGGACATTTCGTTTCGATAAGTTTTGTACCATCACATGATAGTATTGAATCGTCTTTGCAGATTGACTTGAATCCTGAGGTACAGCAATCTCCGGCTGCACTGGGATTGTCTGTCTGATGACATGCAGGTGTTGTTTTGCACTCGGTTTTATTCGTGGTGGCAAGTGTTTCGTTCACAACACAAACTTTGTTTGCTGCGCAGTTGTTTGCTGTCCATGTGTAGATGGTGTTATAGTTTGCGCAATATACTCTTTCGTTTGATTTTTCCGCATCGAGGCATTTGTAACCGCCGACTTCACTCTTATCGCACCTAAATCCAATCTTTGAAGCTGGTGCTTTTTTCATCGATTCTTCACTCAGTCGTTTGAAATCATAGGCAGACCAGATTTCAAAAATGGTATTGCCGTCGGCGTCTTTTGCGTAGTTGCAGTCTATGTCTTTTTCGTGAACGTTCGGGTTGTAGGGACATGCATCGAGTTTGTCATCCACACCATCGCCATCGATATCGTCGTATTCGCATCCGCCACCGGCAGAACCTTCGGCTGATTTGATTGGGTTATTCGGGCATGCATCCAGACAATTGATAACGCCGTCACCATCGCTGTCTACGATGTTTTCGGCGGAATCCGGTGTCATACAGCCGCAAAGACCTTTAAATACCTTGTTCGGATCCTGAGGACATTCGTCAAAGCAGTCATAAATGCCATCATTGTCCGTATCGGCATCAGGGGTCCCACAATTGCAGATACCTGGTTTAATTTTCTCGGGATCTGTGGGGCAAAGGTCAAGACAGTCTGGGGTTCCATCGTTGTCGGTGTCTGTATCGGGGATATTGCATCCACAAAGGCCCGGTTCGGTTTTATCCGGGTCTGACGGGCACAAATCATAGCCATTTTCTTTGCAGTCAGGAACAAGATTTTCATTGGTATCTATGGTATCATCTTCATGGCAACCGCATATTCCCGGAAAGACTTTGTTGGGATCATCAATGCATTTGTCGATGCAGTCGGGATAACCATCATTATCGGTGTCTGTGTCGGGGGTTTCGCATCCACAAGCACCTGGTGCTTTTTTATTTGGATCAGTCTTGCAGCCATCCAGGCAGTCCGGTGTTCCGTCATTGTCGCTGTCAGTGTCCGGTGTGTCACATCCGCATACACCAGGTTCTGTTTTTAGAGAACCAGCAGGGCACACGCCTGTATTCGTTTCAAGGCAATCCGGGGTGCCATTGTTATTTTCATCCAGTGTTTCATCTTTGTCACAACCACATAGTCCAGGTGCAGTTTTGTTCGGGTTATCAGGGCAAAAATCAGGAACAATTTCATCCTGACTGGCACATCCTGACAATAGAATCGCAATACAAATTCCAAGAAATACCTGATTTTTTTTCATGTTGATTCTCCTAAAATGCATGAATATGCACATAAAAAGCAGTGTAGTTTAAGGCATTCTGTATACGCTGTAAATGGTTTAGACCGTCTAAAATAACAAAGTCGGCCGTATTGCCTTCAGGCAATAGGCCGACTGGCGAGCTGTATTTCGCGATACGCGAAAAAGGCGAGCTGCAGACGTCGTTCGCGACGTCTGCCTTTATAAAATATCAAATGATCGACACTCGCCATCGGAACACGAGCCGTCACAGGTTTCATCAAATTCCCATGTGCCATTTACACACGTTTGACGCGTTTTGTTATCCTTACACTGATGCGTATTTTCTATACACTCGCCACAAGTTCCGACAAAAAATCCATCAATTTTATATATATTACATGAGTAGTTTTTATTACAATTTCTATTTTCGCCATAAACACGGCCTGTTGTTGTACCATTTTCTGTTCTGTTGTAACAGCCAAACTCATGGAGTCCCCATGTGCATTCGTAGTAATCGCCGAGCTCTTTGGGACCTAGTGCACAGTAAACTTTAGAATATTTTCCATGATAGCATGATTTAACATACCAGCCATCTTTTATACTTGAATAATCAACGCACTCGCCGCAGCCTGTGCCGGAACCGTCGTCGTTTTTTTTGCATGAATAATTGTTTTTACAAGTTTCCTTATTGACCCAAAGCCCGTTTGCGCAGGTCTGAATCATACAGGATTTGTCGCTCTGGTCAATGTAACGGATCGTATTGGTTTCTTCTGTGGTGTCTTTGCAAACGCCACATGTATATTGATTTTCACCAAGTTTTGTGCAGCTGTTTGTGCACGATTCGACTGCATTCCAATGACCATTTTGACATTCATATATGACTTGTACAGAATCTAAGGATTCACATTTCTGATGTCCGTTGATGCATTCACCGCACTTATTTGTTTCCTGATTGCATGAATTGTTATCTGTGCATGGGCTGTCTTCTGTCCATCTGCCATTTTTACAGGTTTGTTCGATATTTATATTTTCTTCTGTGGTTATGCAATGAACGGCATCATTGATACATTCACCGCAGGTATTATCTTCTGTACAGGATGCCTGTGTGCAGTGTGTTTGCGTTTTCCATGCACCGTTTTCACATTTTTGAATTACATCCAGTTTTGTATCAGGCTGCGTCGTGCATTGGATATCATCATCTATGCAACTGCCGCATCCGGTCAGTTCTTCATTGCATGATGTTTCGCATTGCTGCTGGTTACCCTTTCTGTTGTCTACGCATTGGGTGACAGTGCCGATGTGTGTGACAGTATTATTCTCGCATTGAACAGAGGTACATTCTGCACAGTCGTTATTATCTGCACACTGCCCAAGAGAACATGCCTGATGTGATTCTTCCCCATTATTATCGCATTTTGTGAGAATGCCGAAGTCACATTTCTGAGTTCCCGGATTGTCGCATGCCTGTATTTTGCATTGATTTCCATCACATCCATTCTGACATGAAATGGTTTTTAATTCACCGTTAATACAAATCGTATTAGTGCCCGTTATTTCATTAATGTCATTTTCGCATTTGGAAACACCATTCAGACACTCTCCGTACTCGGATAAATTGCCATTACACGAGACCTGTTTTGCTTCACCTTCAAAATTAGGATCCGGATTTGGTGCATATTTTCCATTTTGACAGGTCATTCTGGAGCAAACGTGCGTCTCGGGATCTTCCATAAATTTGTTACTGTCAATTTCACATTCACTGCATTTCGTTGTATCGTTATCGCCTGTCATGCATGAATTATATGTACAGTTTTGAATAGGTTTCCATTTGCCTTGGACGCAAACAAATTCGCTGGCGGTTCCATCCACGATGTCACATTTTTGAGTTCCTGTCCGACATTCGCCACACCCAATGGGGGTATTGGTTTCATCAACCTGGCATGTGTATGTGCACACAAAGTCGTCACTTTTTTGGAACTGACCTGATTTACAAATCATTTTTGTACAGATTTCGTTTTCATCATTTTTATAGTGTGAATCACCGTTGGTGCATTCGCCACACTGGGTGTCGTTCATGCATGCCAGATATTTTGAAACATTCATGCAGTTAAAGGATACAATCCATGTTCCATTTTCACATATCAATTGGTTACTATTCAGCCGGGGGGAGGAAAAAAACAGGGGAATTCAAAAAATGCTGTTCTTTTTTTCGAATTTGAGGCAAATACTAGATGCTACACGGTGTAGCGCCCAGTATCAGCCTA
>JAZRWV010000324.1:0-11927 GCA_045599925.1 Myxococcota bacterium | reverse complement strand
TGTGTCAACCATTTTTGACAATTTCAAAGACTATGCTAAGAAAAACATGCTTGATACTTCTTGCGACAAGAAGTTTTGGCGAATTTCTTATAACATATCTGAAAGTTCGAACTTTGTGTCTACGAATTTTTCTAAGATTCGTTGTGATTCGCCTTTCATTAGTTTAGTGTCTTAGTGTTGTTATGCTAATCCAATACAGCATACAATAATTTTTCATTCCCATTTAAAAAAGGAATTAAAATGAAGAAAATTGCCCTTTTTGCAGCTATCATTGCTTTCAATTGCACTGCATGTGCCGCTATGTTCCAAAGCACAGCCCAAATCGTCCCCCCCGTCGGACCAATGATGATCGACGTTCCCTCAACGAACGTCACTACGACGACTGTAGCTCCTGGCGGAGTCGTAGCTACAGCAGGCTATATTGAAGCATCTAATGAAGAGAATAACATGTATGCCAACACAGAAATCAATGGTGGCATGATTACCAGCGAAACCCATAACGGTTCTTTGAACGGATCTGCGACTGTTTCTGCTACTGGTGCAACGGCCACGATCGTCGACTCGGAAACTGGCGAAGTCGTTTCCGTCTCTGCCGGTTTGCCTCAAATCCCCGAAAGCATAGGCGTCGTTGCGACGGTTGCACCGGCAGTCGTTTCACAGACTACATCTGTTGAAATGGTACAGGTTGAGTGCGGAATGAAACTCGAAGATCACGGTGCTTTGCTCGAAGCACTTCGAAATGCCGGACAGCTTCAGCAGGAAGAACTCATTCAGAGTGTTGCTCGCTCAAATCGTCTCACGGTAGATCAAACTGTCGCCATCATTAAAACACTCGGCTTCGAACCCCAGCGCGAAGAAGCCGCCGTTGCTATTTATCCAAACGTATGCGACCCGGGAAACTGGTTCAAAGTATACAGCAGCGTTGGTTTTGTCACAGCTGACAGCATCAAAGAACGTCTCGGACAACAATAATTCTTTAAATTGTTTCTCAATATGCCGTGGCATTTTATCGTTTTTAATTCCGCCACGGCATATAAATTACAGACATCACCATTTTAGTTAAGCGCGAAATGAGACCTATCTTCCATTTCGGTAAAAACCTGAGTCGTGTCTGCATTTATGTTGAGAGTTGATTTACCCCAGTTGAACAGTAACAACAACAATACAAAATTTATTTTGACACACTGATAACATTTTGGTAAGAAAATAGAAGCCTATTCTATTTTGGCAAAAGTGGATTATTTTTTGTTAAGTTTAACAGTATTATTGTTAGACATTTTTTTGCGGAGTGTTTTATGTGTAGAAATCTGCTCATTTCAAGTCTTTGTGTTCTTAGCTTTTCATTGACAAGCTACTGTTTTGCAACCCCCACATTACCTGCATCGGAGGAAAATGCTTCAAATGAGACCAACATATATGAATCGGAACTTCCAGCTAATTCAGCTAAAATCCAAGAAGCTACAAAATATGTGAGCAACTTTTTCACACGCTTCACTCAAATTCTTCAGAATGACAAAACTTGCGAAGAAGCAACAATTCATTTCAAGCAGCTTATTTCTAATCCCCAAAAGTTGCGTTCATCCTTAAAATTAATTGTATCTGTTGACGAAGACTCCCTTGAAGGCAATTACATTATGTACGATTTTGTTCGTTCAGTAATGCCCATTCTCGACAACGACAAGAGTTTGGATTTGGTTTCGAAATGCAAGGATATTCCTGAATTCAAACAATCAGGTGATATTCTCCTGGCTATTCTTTTAGAAGTAATGATGGATATGAAAAAAGATGGATATGAAATTAAGAAATAGTCAAAAGGTTCATGGATTAGAGGGAATCGTATTTTAACCGATAGGGCAAATCTGGTGTACGTTAAAAGTCAATGCGCTGATCGCGGCAGGTGCGAATGTTAATGCTAAAAACAATGAGGACTTGTCCCCTTGCTATTTGCGAAAGAAGACGAAATCATCCAGTTACTGAAATAAACCTGTGCAATAAATAATAGATATAAGATTTTGTATGTTTATTTTAGTGTGAGCGTGGGCTATGGCTTTGCCATACGCCCACGCGCGGCGCTATTGCATACGCGCCGCAATCATATATATGATTTACCGCGTTGCACGCAATGTGGCTGAATGAATGATAAATGTCATACGTTTTCTTACAAAATTCCATACTGACGGCAAATACCGTTTGATAACCGCATTGCCTGCAAGAGACTTTCAGCGTCAAGTTATTCTCCATGCTGGATACACCGCAAAAAACGACGTATCACTGAGAGTCCGGTCTTCGAATATTCCCGTTATGTCTCCAAGAAACCTCTGAACAAAACTATATCTTAAGGCAGAAGCTGATGAGAGCCGGGGTAGGGGCCCTGGCGAGGCTAACAGCCTGGTACGGCGAAATGCATATAGCACCTTAAGAATTGCGGATTCCAAAGGCCTCATGCCTTTGGTGGGGTATGGGGCAAAGCCCCAGAAAAATAAAGCTAATAATTTTTATTCAGAGTTTCCCTAAGGCCTCTTCCCTCTGTTCACAATATGAAATTCGCTTCATTTCCCAAGCCTGTCACCTCTCCAATTCGTTCATTTCATTGCGAACAAATCTGCTTATCGATGTTCTCTGACTTCCCTTCGCTTTCGCAGGTCGTCATGTACATTGGTACATGTGAGCGAACAAAAAAACGACGCCGGAAGACGTCGCTTTTAATTCATGCATGACAGGCATTAGAAACAGGTTATTTCACCATTATAAGAAACATTACAAACACCGTCAGGTCGTTTTGAACACTTGACATTTCCTTTATATGATTCCTTACAATCATAACCACATGCCATATTTCCATTATAGGAAACGATACATTCGGCCTGCTCATCAACCCAATGTGGTGGCGTCCAGCAATAGACATCGCCCTTATAACTTTTTATGCATGCCCCATTAGGCGACTGTGCGCATTGTACGTTTCCTTTATATGATTCCACACAGTGATATCCGCAGGCTGTATTGCCTTTATATGATGTTACACATTCAGCATCAGCGAAGGCGTGACTACACATAAAAAGGGAACTGACAGCAAGTGTTGCTGCAAATATTTTTGATCTCATAACGTATTCTCCTTAAAAATTAACAATGCATTATTGCAACATCAATTCCGATGTTATCCAATAATAAAGCATAATTTATGCCATATTTTTACTAGCTCAACAAACTCAACAAATATCGTTTCTGCAATAAAGAAGTGACTTGTCTTTTCCGCAATAAATGCAGAACGAAATAGAATGATGCATAGTGCAGAAAACCACTTCCTGCTCATTCTCCCCCGGGCCATAGCGAAGATTCTCTACAGAAAAACGCGTCCGATGTCGCAGGCTTTGATTTCGTCAAAAGAAATTTGCACGTGTGACGAGTGTTGCAACCCGTGAATTTTAAGTTATAACGTACTCCAAGTTTTCCCTATCGTTTACCATTTTCCCACTAATCTTTCGCCTTCGATACAAGGACGCTTTTCAATAAACTCTTCATCTTTACTCTTTGCCTTCTCACCATCGAAATTCGTTTCATCCTGAGGTGGCTCACCCATGGGATATTCAAGAATTTTGGGCGGTGGAACAACGGGAACATTGATGTGAACTGGTGCAAATCCGTTTAGTCATGTACTCCCGTTTTCATCGAGTCCCAAACCTGGTTGATTGGATGACATTACAAAACAAGGCGTTCTTTCATTGGATGAATGAATTTCAATAAGATTTTACATGATTGTGTTCCATAAAATTGCCGTATGCGCAAAAAATTAGACCGTCACAGGATGGCGAAAATCCTCGGCAACCGCCTCTCTTCACTCTGTGTTTTATAATCACGTTTTATTCAGAGGTTTCTTGATAAAAATATTTCAGTCATTTTGTTACAATTCAGCCTGGAATTAAAAAAGATGATTGTGAGCACATGAAGGCTTTGCGTTCAATGGGAGATTTCCACAACTCCATACAATGCAGGAAATCAAATATTACAAGCAGTTGGAAGCCACATATATGAATAACCTGGTCCGTAAATCCGCAAGCAAGACGGGCATGGTGCCGATGCATCCCCTATTTTTGCTCGTACGTCTACGGTACGCAAGCCCCCGGCTGAATAGTTACGCCATTTTTAACAATTTCAAAATCCGGCAGCAGCTTTACATGCCGGACCAAACTTTCCGTCAGCAGTTAAGTTGTGTACAGCCTGCCAATTTGCAATTCCCTGAATCGTAAGAGTACCAAAGATACCATCTACCGTTACCCCTACAAGTGCCTGTATTTTCTTGCAAATCGACTGATTGTTGCGCTTATTGTAAGAAATTGCAGACTGAATCTGAGTATTCGTAAGAGTTTCCGTTTGAACAGTTTGAACCGGTGTGGTCACAACTGGAGCTGAAGCCCCAAAACCAGCAGCTCTTTTCGACGCTGGACCAAATTTTCCATCAGCAGTCAAGCCCTTTGATTTCTGCCAACGAGCAATAGCCTGAACTGTTTCATATCCGAAGGATCCATCCGTCGTTACACCAACAAGGGCCTGTATCTGCTTACAAATCGATTGATTATTTTTCTTGTTGTAAAGGACAGCTGCGCGAGCCTGTGTTGTGGAAAGCAAATTCTCAGTTCCCACATCACCACCGGGATCTGGCTCTGTACCCGGATCTATTCCGGGATCTGGCTCTGTTCCGGGATCCTCGCTATCATCCTCAATGAGACGAAACGCTTCATTGAATGTCTCACCTCTAACTTTACGAGAGTCACATTTACATCCATAATTCCAGCCAATTGCTTCAAGCGCATAAACATTATCAGCGCCAACGATTGCAACGTGATCTCCTCCGTTTGCATCTCTCCAGAGCAAATCTCCAGGCTTTGCCTCATCTAAACTTGCCAGTTTCTGGCCTTTACTGGTTGCATTACTTCTTTGCGTTGCAGCACTTGTACTTATTGAAATTCCAGCATTCTTAAAGCAAATACTCGTAAACCCAGAACAATCCACGAGTAAATGTTCCGAAGAATCCTGTTCCAGATATTTTTTATAATTATATCCATCTTTGGTTTTCTCATCACCAATGATATGTTTATAATTTGATTTACTTGAGTACTTTTTATTAAGGTCCTCAACATGTGTTCTTGCATTCTTATTGAGTTCCTTATTTCCGCCATGATAGCAATACGGGTTATGGCGATTGACAAACTCCATTCCCTTGTCGATGACTTTTTGAGCCTTTGACGAAATACGTGTTTTAGCTCTTGGAACTGTTCTTTTGGAAATGCTTCGAAGTGTCATAATTATTACCGCATATTGTTTATCTACATACACTCAACCTTAATCATTATACTGCATTTTCTGGTCTTTGACAGCACTAATTCAATGAAAATAAGACGAGCAGTGGTGAAAACAGACTGCTCAAAAGCTTAAGCTGTGGCATTCAGTCCATTCGTGCACACAAAAAAGCCCGGCAAAGCCGGGCAAATAGAGCCAAATAGAGCGATGAACTTATTACCACATTGTGGTGTTATGTTTTATCAGCGATGATATTAAAATCCGGCAGCAGCTTTGGAAGCCGGGCCGAATTTACCGTCAACAGTAAGATTGTTCATGGCCTGCCAATTTGCAATCCCCTGGACTGTGTTGGTTCCAAAGATACCGTCGACAGTTACGCCAACAAGCGTCTGGATTTTTTTGCAAATCGACTGATTATTGCGTTTGTTGTATGAAATGGCAGATTGAATCTGAGCATTTGAAAGAGCAACCGTTTGAACCGTTTGAACCGTTTGAACCGGTGCACTAACAACAGGAGCTGAAGCACCAAAACCAGCGATCCTCTTCGATTCAGCCCCAAATTTACCATCAGCAGTCAGGCCTTTGGATTTCTGCCATCGTGCAATGGCCTGAACCGTTTCAAACCCAAAGGATCCGTCAATGGTGACACCAACGAGCGCCTGTATCTGTCTGCAAATAGACTGGTTATTTTTTTTATTGTAAAGGACGGCAGAGCGAGCCTGTGTCGTATTGAGCAGATTTTCGCCCCCCACATCACCACCGGGATCAGGCTCTGTACCGGGATCGGGCTCTGTACCTGGATCGGGCTCTGTACCGGGATCATCCCCCCCATCATCCTCTATCCAACGAAACGCCTCCTGGAATCTATCCGCAGTTACTTCGCGTGAATAAGTGCAGCCATAATACCAACCCTGTGCTTCAACCGCATGTTTGCCGTCTTCCCCAACAATCGCAACGTGTCCCGTATTTCTCCAGAGCAAATCACCGGGCTGGGCATTATTGGTGCTGTTCAATTTTTTACCGGCATTTGTTGCCTGAGTGCGCTGACCTTTTGAGCTTCCTTCAAGCGAAAGGCCAATTTCTTTAAAACAAATCTGCGTAAATTTTGAACAGTCGACGAGTTTATGTTCCGATGAATCCTGACTCAGATAACTGTTGTAGTTGCGACCATCTTTGGTTTTATCTGTGCCAAGGATGTGATCATAATTGATGGAATTGGAATCGTGTCCGGTTGCATGGCTTTTGGAAAGCCCCTGAATGTAGGTTTTGGCATTTTTGTTCAATTCCCGACCATCACCGTAATAGCAATAGGGATTATGGCGATTGACAAATTCCATCCCTTTGCTGATGACTTTTTGTGCTTTTGTGGAGATGCGTGTTTTAGCCCGTGGAACTGATCTTTTGGAAATACTTCGAACTGTCATGGTTAAGACTCCGGTTAAGGCACATCAAAATACACTCTAATTTATAATACTCCATTTTTCAGGTATTTGCAGTTGTTTTGTGATTATTCAGACACATTATTTTTCCTGTCTGCCACTTCGATTGAGATTTTTTCAAAAAGCAAGGAAACTGCGCGACCGTATCGCTGTTGAGACGCTGTACGCAACGTCTCAACGGCGATAGGGCGCGCATCGCATGGCGTATTGGCTGCAGGCCAATAGCCATGCCCATGGAAAAAACTCTTTTTCAAATAAAATAGCTGAATATTTGGAATATATATTTTAGAATATTTCCTGTTTTTTGGCGTCCATTCCCGTCTTCTGACAGTGAGAAATTTCATGCAAATCATGGATTTATCCATAAACCGCAATCTTCAGTCTGCCGTGCATAGAATACAGAGTCCGGCGAAGGTGATGCAGGTTTCACGAATGGCCCCTGGCGCACCCTTTGTCAGTGCCTTAAAATTGCGTATTGCTCAGTTCTTCTCTGGTAATACCAAGGCTAGTATTCAATGAACAATCTGAGAAAGTAATATAAGAGAAAATCATGTCTGACAAACCATCTCTTCGTATTCTCCACACATCCGACTGGCATCTCGGGCAAAAACTTCATGAGCGCGAACGCAATGATGAATTCGACGCATTTCTTCAGTGGATGCACAATACGATAAACTGCGAAAAAATCGATGTTCTGCTCATTGCTGGCGATATTTTTGACACCTCGACTCCGACACATTCGGCACAGCAAAAATACTACAACTTTTGTACAAAACTGAATCAAACATGCTGTCGGCACGCCGTTATCATTTCTGGAAATCATGACAGTACCTCATTCATTGACGTGCCCTCCAGACTTCTTCAAGTGTTGAACATTCACGTTATCGGACAGGCCCGTTTTGGCATTGGCAAATCGGGATCACCATCCGATGAAGTACTTGTTCTCAAGGATTTACAGGGTAATGATGAACTTATCGTCGCCGCAGTGCCCTTTTTGAATGAAAGTGACGTCCGTTATTCCGAAGCTGGTGAAGAAACGGCTGATAAAGAAAAAAAAGTCATTGCAGGCATTGCGCATCACTACGAGCAGACTGCACAGGAAGCAGAACGAATTCGTGCCGGACGCAATATTCCCGTCATTGCTCTTGGACATCTCTATGTACAGGGCGGAAAACTTACTGAAAATGAAGCTGATTCAGGAGAAGAAACCAGCGTCCGGCAGACTTATGTCGGATCTCTCGGCGGCATCAATGCTTCTGTTTTTAGCAGTGCATTTGATTACGTCGCACTCGGACACCTTCATATTCCTCAAATCGTCGGAAATTACGAACATATCCGATACTCTGGTTCCCCCATTGCTATGGGGTTCGGCGAAGCCGGACAGCAAAAAAGTGCTTGCATTATCGAATTTAATGGAAAAGAAAGGAATATTTCGCTCATTAATATCCCCTGTTTTCACAAAATGGTTCGCATTATCGGCGACAAATCGCAAATCGAAAAACAGCTGAATAATCTCATCAATGAAAACGAAGATGTCTATGTTTCCGTCACTTATACCGGATGTGAGGAAATCGCTGATCTCTATGAATTCACTAATAATATCATAAAAGATAACGCATTCATCCACTGCCTGCACACACAGGATAAAAGTACTCAAAAACGTGCTATTAATGAACTCAATTACATCAGCAATATAACGCTTGAAGATCTCGATGAAATGGGCATGTTTGAACGCCTTCTCGATATCGGGCATCCAAATATGACGATGGAAGATCGGGAAATCCTCATCCACTCATTTAATGAACTGCTCATTGAAGTCAAAAATAATCAGTAATAGCATTGCTGAGGTTGAATTATGAAGATTGAAAAAATTAGAATTGAAAATATAAACTCGTTATATGGCATTCATGAAATCGATTTCACGTCGGAAGAGTTTCAAACGACCAAGCTGTTCCTCATGTGGGGAGACACAGGTTCCGGTAAAACAACCGTTCTCGATGCCATTACTCTTGCTTTGTTTGGACGTTCCCCTCGCATTGACAAAGTCAATGATACAGCCAATCCACTGATGTCCCAGGGAACGAAAAAATGTAGCAGTGAAGTCACTTTTAGTGTCGACGGACTGCGATATCGAGTACAATGGGCTCAGGAATACAAGCCAAAGGCAATAAACAAACTCGATGAATATAAACGCGAAATCGTTCGCATTGAACCTGGAAAACAAGACGAACTCATCGCCAGGGGAAAATCAAACGATATCAACAAAGTCATTGAAACTATCATCCATCTCAATTACGACCAATTCACTAAAACTGTTTTGCTTGCACAGGGAAGTTTTGAAGGTTTTCTTAAAGCTAATAACAACGAACGCGCCAATTTGCTCGAACAGCTTACACAAACCAATATTTATACAAAACTTTCTATTGCCGCTTTTGAAAAATTCAGAAAAGCAGAAACAGACCTCAACACAGCTCGCGACAAACTCAAAGATATTCAACTCCTTTCCGATGACGATGTTCAAAAACTTCATAAACTAAAATTCGAAAATTCCAACCAAATCAATATCCTCAAGCATGAAACAGAGTCAATAACCAAACAATTGGATTGGTTAAGAACTATTGAAAAAGCCCAAGCACGCCTTATCGATATACAAAAACAAAAAAAGAAACTCAATGAAGAATTTATACTCTTCCAGACAGAACTGAAACGTCTTGAACTGGCTGAAAAGGCTGTTAAGATTGATCCATTCTATAACAATGTCATTAACGCCAGAAAACAATTACAATCGGAACAAAACAACCTCAATGCACTCAATAATGCCATTGAACAGGCCAAAAACAATGCATCAGCTGCCGATATAAATGTCCAAAATACAGGTATAATATTGAAAAATGCAAAAATTCTCATCGAAACAAACAAACCTCTGTTCGATGAGATTCGAGCTCGCCAAATTGAACTCAATGCTGCACAAAATGCCTTTATAGAATCGGAAAATAAAAGAAAATCTGCTGAATCTGAATATATAGATGTCAACAAAAAATATAATGATGTCCAAAATGAAATGGCCAAATTGGAAACTCGCATTCAAAATGCTGGCGTCTTTTTTAATGAAAATGCAGCAGATAAAGACCTCGCTAATGAATTCGAAACCATTGATAATTATCGGAAAAATATCATTGAGGCTTCCAATGATGTTGCACAGTCAAGAGCCACATTGGAAATCGCAAATACAGAACTGAAAACTTCACAAAATAAACTGAATAAGGCTGAAACTGCATTTCAATCTGCAAAAATACTAAAAGAATCCGCTATCAAAGACGCCGAACAGGCAAAAGAATCCTACGAAATTGCAAGAGATAATCATAATCCCGATGATTTGGAAGAAATCAAAAATGGACTTTTAAAACAAAAATCGGATGCAATCATCATTGCAAAATATGAAGAAGCCCGTCAGTCACTCGAAGATGGCAAGCCATGTCCTTTATGTGGTGCAACAGAACATCCGTATTGCTTCGGAATCCTGCATCAGCCTTCTGAATTCGATGTCAGAATCAGTCAAATAGAGGATCAACTCAAAGCAATCAAAGACGCAAAAACAGCTTTAGATAAAGCCGAAAAGACAAGAACTGATCGCGAAAATGATGAAATCCTCTGTGCAGAAGCTCTCAATGCTTGTCAGAAATTGTATGAAAATGCTCAAACTGTCGCCAATGACAAAGCCGAAACATTTAAAAACTATCAAGTTCGCTATGACGATATATTCGCCACATTCAATCAAAAGATTGAAAAATACAGATGTCACGCAGAAAAAGTCGAAGAAACTCAATCGATTTGTGACGATCTGCAAAAACGAATGATGAAATGGAGCAAATCACAAACGCTTTTTGACCAAATCAATGATGATCTTAAGAAAAAAGCCAACGAATTGACGTCTCTCCAGGCAACGATGAACTCAAAAAAAGAGTTTTTAGATGCACTTTTGAAAGAAACAAAAGGCAAAAAACAGCTGGTTGAAAAGATTCAAAATGACATCACAAGCCGCTTTGGAAAACGCAATGTCGAAGAAGAGGAAAGAAAACTTCTGCAAACCGAAAAAGACGCGGACGACGCCCATAAAAAAGCTCTGAAAACCCAGTCTGAGTGTGATGCAAAACTTGCAGAGCATCTCTCGAGCCGCAAAGAACGCCTGAAAAACGTGGAAGTAAGACAAAACGAACTCAACGATGCCCTTCAAATTTGGGAAAACGGCATAAAATCTCAGAATTTTGAGGATGAAAACGCATTTTTATCTGCGCGCCTTGACGCTAAAACGCTAAAACAGCTTAAAACTCGTGCAGATCAGCTTGAAAATGAGAGCAAAGATCTGACTTCGACCGAAAAAGAAGCTGTCCGTCATCTAGAGGATACTCAGAAGGAAGCACTGACCACGCGAAAATTCGACGAACTTTCAGCCGATTTTAGTGAAAAAAAGGCCCTTTCTGATGCGCTGACAAAGGAAATCGGTTCGATAGATGAAAAGCTGAGAAATCAGCTCGAAAACGAAACGCGTTCCGGAAATCTCAAGCAGAATGTTGACCTGCTCGAAGCTGAATATAAGCGCTGGCATGCTCTGAATGAGTTGATTGGCTCAAAAACTGGCAGCAAATTCAATCAGTTTGCGCAGGGCATCACGTTCAATATTCTGTTGAACCATGCGAATGACTATCTGCAGAAGCGTGGTTTGTTGACGCGATACGAGCTAGTTCGCCAAAGTGCGGACGATCAGAGCCTGGAATTCAACGTCTTCGACTATTTAACCGGAAAATCGCGCGAAGCCCGCAATATGAGCGGTGGCGAGAAGTTCTGTCTCTGTCTGGCGCTGGCGCTCGGCCTTTCGCAGATGGCCAGTAAAAATGCGAAAATCGACTCTCTTTTTATCGATGAGGGCATGGGCACGCTCGACGATAAAACGCTCGACATTGCGCTCACGATGCTTCAGCAGCTCAGCAATGAGCATTCTGGACGGCAAATTGGCCTGATTACTCACGTTGCGCGTGCCAAAGAGGTTATTTCGACTAAGATTATTGCGGAAAAGATGGGCGGTGGCAGAAGCCAGCTCAAAGGCCCCGGATGCACATTTATCAAATATTCAGATCCTCCTAAACCGCCTGAAAAGAAGACTCGCTCGAAGAAAAAAGCGCCTTCAGGCCTTCT
>JAZRWV010000323.1:0-2732 GCA_045599925.1 Myxococcota bacterium | reverse complement strand
GGATTATCTCTACGACCCAGAAAAATCCCGCACAGACGCCCCCGTCGCGATTAGCGGCGGCGGAAACGTCCCCCCCGACTGCGCCTTAACCGCCGCACGCCTCGGCTCTTCTTCTGTAGAAATGTTTATTCGCCGCCGACTCGCCGATATGCGAGTCTCCAAAACTGAATATCTCGAGCTGATCAACAACGGAATTAATCTCATCGGCATGACGAGCCCTGAAAAAATCGAGTCTGACGCTGAAAAATTCATTCTTTGGGTGCGCAGAAATGTTTATCGCGATGGCAAATGGGTTCCGCTTGAGAATTCATCGATTGCTTTGCCATATTTCAAGCTCGTCATTAGCGCCATTGGAAGTCGTGCCGATGAAAAACTGCAGGATTGCAGCAAAGTGATATATGCGGGCGATTGCAAAAATGGCGGTTCGACAATTGTCGAAGCCATTGCCTCCGGCAAAGCACCAGCCGATGAAATGATGCAGATGCTCGCGTAATTTAGTAATGGTGCGGGTATGATGCATTCGGAAATGAACAAATTCTGGGCGTATGTGACGGCCTTTGGGACGTTGTGGGGCGGCATAGAGCTGACGCTTGGGACATTTCTGCACGTGCTTCATGTGCCGAAAACAGGGTTTATCATGACGCTACTGACCACGGTGCTTTTGTTGGCGCAGCGGCAGATTTTTTCGGCTCGCGGAAGTTCTCTGGCCGTGGGGGTGATCGCGGCCTGTATCAAGTGCCTTTCGCCTGGCGGTATCGTCGCCGGCCCTGTTTTGGGCATTCTTTGCGAAGCCATTATTGTGGAACTCGCTTTGATGTTCAGGCCGCGCAGCATGGTTTCTGCCATCGCAGCTGGCAGTCTGACAATGATTTGGTCGCAGATTCAGTCGCTCATGACGATTTGGATTTACTATGGCCAGGATTTTATCGACGGACTTGTCAAAGCAATCAGCAAGTTTTTTTCCGTTTCGTGGACGGCTTCTCTGGGATGGGGGATGCTGGGCGCTTTCTTTGGTGTGATTTTTCTTGTTGGTGCGGTCGCCGGTGTCATTGGTTGGCAGCTTGGACGTCGTGCAAATCGCGAGCTGATAAAGGCGGAGACTCTTGAAACGGATAATCTGTCTGAAAATTCAGAACTTCAGCCGTTATCAGCTGACGCGTCGATGTCGATGATTTCTTCGATTCACAAAGGAAAAAAACGCGTTTCTGTCCCCGATGAGCAGGTAATTCGGACGAGAAAGTTCATGTGGATTTTTGCACTCGGGTCTCTGATTGCGCAGTTTTCCGGCGATTTGCTGTGGTCTTCTGTGGCACTCGCTGTTTGGCTTGTGGCCTTGTTTTTAGCGGCTCGCGGCGTGCTTAAGGCGATTTGGTGGCCAAAATTCTGGTCTCTAACGATTGTGATCAGCGTCATTTGCGGGCTGATCCTGGCTTGGAATTTCGAAAATGGCTGGAACTGGATGCTCGGTCTGGAAGCCACCGCTCGCATGCTCGTTCGAGGTGTTTACGTGTTTTCTCTCATTTGCTGGGCTACGCGCTGCCTGCGAACCCGTGAATTTCTTACGATTTGGGAACGCATTCATTTGCCTGGTCTCGGTATGGCACTCGCGAATGCGTATGCACTGCTCCCAAATTGGCTCGATCGCATGAATCAGCTCATTTCTTCGCGCCCCGGAGGATTCCGGAAAAATGTGCGTTATGCCCGAGAAAGTCTGATGATTTGCCTGATCGATGCCGCTCGCGATGTGAAGTCATCGTGATTTTTTTGTGGAGGGCCTATTGCATACGGCCAAAAACGCGATTCTATGCGCTCGTTTGCTCGGCAATGTGAAGATTCAATCCGATTTTATGCGCTCGGTGCGACCGGGCTCCATTGGATTACGGGGATTTCACCCGCTGACATGCCGGTCATTGGGCTTCGCATCGATAATTGCTTTCCTGCATTTCGGGTTCAGTCCAACGGGTAAGAGTTATCTCGACATGCAAAAGAAAAAACTCAATGAAAATGAACACGTCAAAAGATTGAAGAGCTTTATCAATTCGCTGAAAAATGATGATGACGATGATTAATTTTGGGGCGCGGCTATCGGTCTGTTGAGGCGTTATATATATAACGACTCAACAGACCAATACGCCACGCTGTGCGGCCTATCTGCGATACGGCCACACCATGTCATGTTGCACACTTCTTTTATCATGAAAAAAATCGACACCTGAAGTGTCACAATTTTTTTTCGCGGTAATCATTATGTATGAGAAAAGCACTGCATGCTGTGTTTGCGGGCGTGTTTTTTCTCCATATCCCGAGGAGCATGCATGATGAAAGAAATTCTTTCGCCCAAGCTGGACATCGTTTTTAAGAAGCTATTTTCGGAACATCTGGATTTGCTGCAACATTTTGTGGCGGCGATGATGTCAATTCCGCCTGAATCCATCACAAATCTGGAATTGTGTAACACTGAGCTGATGCCTGAAGATATCGATGCTAAATTCAGCCGACTCGACTTGAGGCTTTATATAAATGACGCACAAATCGATATCGAAATCCAGGTTCGCAAGTACAGCGGATTCAGGGAACGCGCTCTGTTTTATTGGGCAAAATTGTACACATCGAACTTAAAATCTGGTGATGAGTATGTTTCTTTGCCCAAAGCCGTGTCGATAAACCTTCTTGATTTCAATTTGTTTGAACATCGCGAATCCCCACATGCCGAAATCGTCCCTGTGATCAAG
>JAZRWV010000322.1:0-4051 GCA_045599925.1 Myxococcota bacterium | reverse complement strand
AGATTATATACTATCGCTGTGATAAATACTTAATGGTATTATTTATCAGCACAATATACTATTTCGACTAATGGATCGAATATACTATTTCGACTAATGGATCGAATATACTATTTCGACTAATGGATCGAATATACTATTTCGACTAATGGATCGTATGATGAATTACAAAGTTTTTTATTGTGCATCGGCTCTCGCCTGCTTTTGGCTCTCTACATCGGTTGTTTTGGCACAAGATGAAGACCTCACTAAAACCGCCTCTGGGGCATCGACGTTAACTGCGGAGGCCATGCAATGGATCGAAAAAGCCAAAAGTGATGATGCCGAAGCCCAGTTTGTCGTTTCAATGATGTACCGCGATGGTATTGGCGTTCAGCGTATTGTCGATGGCGCTCTGTCGGATACAGGACAGGATTTCAAATTGTGTTTACTTTACCTGTACTTGCTGAGGCATTTTAATCCCTTATGCCTGTATTCGCATGGGATTTCAGTCAGTGTCTTGATTAGGTGTCTTAAACACTTTTCGCAACACAGTCGTTTCTCCCACCAGTCATAATCAGTGTAACCTCGATCCATGCAAATCATGTTTCCGGAATGATAATCAAGAGTTTTAGCTATGTTGTTCTCATGCACTTTGTCCGTAGTAGCGACCATGAAGTCTGGTAGATATCTATCATCATTGAGCCCAAAATGAAGCTTGATAGCGCCTTTGGTCTGCGTATAAGTTGCCCAAGGGAAGACGTCAAGGCACAGCTGAATGGTTGTTGCGTCCATCAGAATCAGGCCGTTTACCCCAGGCAGGTTGAATTTTGAGCCTGGCGCGAGTGCCCTGCATGAATGCAACATCTGTTGGAAGACATCCTTAAATAATCTGCGCTACGCTCATCATTCATGCGGGAAAGAGCAGATCGGCTGACAGGGACCTTAACTCCAAGATGATAAAGCCTTTTTCGTTTGCTTTTCTGGGCTTGTTCAATCTCACGCAGACTCTTCAGACCGAGTATTTGAGCCATGAACATCACGATGAACTGGACATATCGACTCGTCTTGCGTCGTTTGTCACCTTGCCCGTATTTTCGATCTAAACGCTCAATATCATGTCTAGGAAGAATTTTTGTGAATGTATGAAAAACAGTGTTATACTGCGCCATGGTTTGGAATTCCTTGCAAAAGGCGGTTGTCGCTAATTTCCTTTTAGCAAGAAATCGGTTCCGAACCAACTATATAGCCACATTTTGTGGGACAGCAGTGGTGACGATTATAAAGGCAACGACTGCGTCCTGCCTCCTGGCTTGAGTTCTGGTTCTCCATCAGATAAAATCTGCGGCTGCAGATATGATACTGACTGCAATGCTGAGTATGTCTGTGATAAAGCGACTAGAACCTGCAAGCCTTCAAAGGATCAGATCAAAGTCGTCTTTTCCGGTAAAACATGTGAGAGTTTCCAGAACAACAAAAGTACAATAGGCATCAGATCCTGCATATGCAAAGATTGCAGCAATGGAGAAAAAGGCAGTCAATTTGAAATTGAATTAGAAAATGACATGAAGTTAAGTATCGATAGTTATAACAGTAGTACAGATCCCGACGATTCATTAGATATGAAATGCGGTTACGGGGTAATTACCATTTCGAATCCAAATGAGATCCCGGGAACATTTACACTAAGCTGGTATTCTCTTGTTTCAGGCGAAGACTCTCCCAAAACTGGATTTCGAGATCAGGTCATGAATAATTATTATATTGATGCGAATGCAGCTGCGAATGAAAAACAGACGACAGAAATCCGCTGCGGCAGCACTAAATATTCTGGCGATAAAACAATAAGTATCACTGGACTTTGCTCGGCAGAACCTCCATATCTGATGTCACTCGAATTCAAACGCAAATAATAATATTGTCGTTAAACATCGGCGCGTATTGCCGCAGGCAATAGCGCCGAAACGCGAGCCGTAGATCCGCAAGAGCGGATCAAGGCGAGCCACAAAATATAATTATATTTCCTCAATCATCCAGTCACTGTATATTCTGGTTAAAATCTGTCACAGAATGTCGGTTAATCTGTCACGCTGGATGTTACCACATTGCCGGTCAATTTGGACTGCAATGTGCGATGTGATTCTTCGAGAAATGATAGCAAAAGAGTGTCCTGAGCAAGACGATCGATGGATAGGTTTTGCTGTGTAACCACCGTCATGCCGTTGGGGCACAAAAAAAACCGCGTATTCCGAAGGAATAGCGGCTTTCCAAAAGGTGCTGGAAAAAAGGCTCAGGCGACCTGATCGATGGGTTTCTTGTGCGAAAAAAGTCCCGATCTTCCGAGGAATGTGGCCAGTCCGACGTAGAGATAACCCGCGCAGAACAGGCAAAGGAAGGGGATAGAAGGATATGCGCCGATCATGGCCGAGTGGATGATGCCCCAAATATAATACATGCCAATGGCGGTTTCGACCCAGGGTTGCCAGTTGAGTCTGAAGCCGTATTTGACGTTTTTGAAACTTTCACCAGCTTTTTTGACGCCATATTTAGGGGTTCTGACGAAACCGGTTTTGTAATTTGAAAGAGCCTCCACAACGGCGCGACAGTTGTTGATGCTCAATCCGATGCCAATGCACATGACAATGGGCAGATAGAGCAGGCGGCTGCCGAGGGACTGTTTACGTGCTTCTTTCTGAGCGAGCAGATAGAACATCATGATCGAGAAAGTGGCACACATAAACATGATGAAATCGACCCAGGTGCTGGTCATCCAGGAGTTTCTGACGCGAAAATCGACGGTCAGAGGCATCATCAATGAGAGGATGACCATGAGAATATAAGAAATATTGCTGGTCAGGTGCATCCAAGCTTCGACTTTAATTTTGAGAGGAAGCTTGCTTTTGAGCAGTCCTGGAAGGATTTTTTTGGCGACCTGAATGGAGCCTTTTGCCCATCGATGCTGTTGTGTTTTGAAGGCGATCATTTCGACCGGAACTTCAGCCGGAGCCGTTGTTTCATTGATATAAATGAACTGCCAGCCTTTGGACTGAGCGCGATAGGATAGGTCGAGGTCTTCGGTAATTGTGTCGTGCTGCCAGCCGCCAGCATCTCCGATTGTGGATTTTCGCCAGATGCCTGCGGTTCCGTTAAAGTTGAAGAAGCATCCGGAGCGGTTTCTTGCGGTATGTTCGATGACAAAGTGTCCATCAAGAAGGATGGATTGAGCTTTTGTCAGGGTGTTGTATTCGCGGTTGATATGTTCCCATCGGACCTGAACCATGCCGACTTTTTCATTGGTAAAGAAGTGGATGGTTTTTTCGAGGAAGTCAGGTGTTGGAACGAAATCGGAATCGAAAACCGCGACGTACTCGCCGGTAGCTGACTGAAGGCCTTCGTCGAGAGCCCCGGCTTTGTATCCTGCGCGATTTTCGCGATGGTGATATACGATGTTGAACCCTTCAGCGGCCTTTTTTTTGACGGCAGCTTTGGCGATATCCTGGGTATCATCGGTGGAGTCGTCTAAAACCTGAATCTGCAGCTTATTCTGAGGGTAACGAATTTGTGAAACTGCGTCGATGAGGCGTTCGACGACGTATTTTTCATTAAACATGGGCAGTTGAATGGTCACTTGAGGTAAGGATTCGAACTGCCCATCTGGCTGAGGGATGTCCTTTTTATGGATTCTGTATCGAGTGACCATGACGAAACGATGTGCGCCATAGACACTCAGAATACAGAGTATAACGAAGTAAAGGACGACAAAAATGAAATCAAACGAAAGCATCATGAACCTTAGAAAACGATTTCATTGTCGTTAAGACCTTTGACTTTAAACGGATCTTCTTTTGTTGTCTTGCCTGGCTTGTTGCTGTGAGAGGCTTGTTTGTCAGCTTCTTGTTTGACTATATTGTACGCAAGCGGAACGGCATTGACTTTGGCGTCAGATTCGCTCATTTCGAGGGTCATAGACATGGCCATTGTCTGGTATGAATCTGTAATTTTGTAGTAATCCGGAGCTTTTTTGGTCAGGAAATAGTAGGTGATTCCGGATGCGAGGAGGAGTGCTGCCGCG
>JAZRWV010000321.1:0-11400 GCA_045599925.1 Myxococcota bacterium | reverse complement strand
CGGTTCAGCAAACAGCAGTGGAATCTTAAAAATATTCTCGATGATGGAATCTGCGAGCAATGCACAGAAAACCACCATAAGAACTTCAAAGACAACAGCGGCAAGTGTAATTCTTTTGTCTCCAGCGAGTTCGTACTTCGTCATATCAACACCACGGTCCATTGCCGGTATAGACAAACGGATGATGTGATGTATGCGCATCATGTTCGGGATAATCCGTGCGATAATGACCGCCTCTACTCTCTTTTCTGTCTATAGCAGCTGTTGTGATGATACGGGCTGCATCAATCATATTTCTCAGCATGAGGGATTTGGGTTTTCTGGCCTGAATTTCATCCATGACAGCCAGTGCATGTTTCATGCTGTTTTCACATCGGACAACGCCGACGTCATCCCACATGGTTTTTCTAAGCAAGAGAGCATCGCTCTCTTCTTCAGGAACGACAAATGTCGGCCTAAGTTCAGGATGGTAATCGTCTTCATGAATTTCATTTGTCTTTGTCCAGTCGATTTGATCGACGATATCCTGGCTAACGCGAGCGCCAAAGACGAGTCCTTCGAGCAAGGAATTGCTGGCGAGTCGGTTTGCGCCATGCACACCAGTAGCGCAACACTCGCCACAAGCCCACAATCCGAGACAGGTTGTACGCCCGGATTCATCCACACGAACGCCGCCCATGTGGTAATGAGCAGCAGGCGAAACCGGCAATAAATCATGGACAGGATCGAGACCTGCCTGCTGACAGAAACCAAATACGGTTGGGAATTTCTGAGGAAATTCCTTGCCAATACAGCGAGCATCGAGGAAAACGGGGTAACCATTCTGCTGCTGAGTCCAAATACCGCGAGCGACGACATCTCGAGGCGCGAGCTCTGCATCTTTATGCAAATCGGGCATAAAACGCTTACCATTTGCGAGCAGAACAGCGCCTTCACCGCGAAGAGCTTCAGTCAGAAGAGGTAACGGATCGACGGTTGTATTTAAAGCCGTCGGATGGAACTGAACAAATTCGACATCGGATAGAACTGCGCCAGCCCGAGCGGCTATCGCGAGTGCATCGCCGACAGATTCCACAGGATTTGTCGTATATTGATAAATGCGCCCGATTCCGCCACAAGCCAGAACGACAGCCGGAGCGGAAACTTCAATCATCGTATTTGTTCCGTTGATAATGCCATATACCCCGACGACACGACCATCACGGCGAATGATATCGACAACATAGCAATTCTCGACGATCTGAACGTTATCAGCGCGTTTTACAGCTTCAGTGAGAGCTCTTTGAACCTCAGCGCCAGTGCTATCGCCATTGGCATGAAGGATACGACGACGGCAATGTGCTGCTTCACGTCCGAAAGAAAGTTCGCCATCTGGAGTCCGATCAAACTGTGCCCCCACGGCAATCAAATCGCGAATGCGTTCAGGGCCTTCTCTCGTTAAAACATCCACACATCCTCGAATGGAAAGGCCGTCACCTGCGACCATTGTATCAGCGGCATGAAGCTCCGGTGTATCATCTTTTCCCATTGCACATGCGATTCCCCCCTGAGCAATGGGGGTTGAACCGCCATGTCCGAATTCGGCTTTTGTTAGGACGATTACGCGCTTATTTTTAAGACCAAGTGCAGCAGAAAGTCCAGCGACCCCCCCGCCGATAATCGCGGCATCTGCACTCATTTTCTGAATTGAATAGTCTGTCATTTATCATCTCCGAATCAACAATGCTTTTAAGCTTGTGACGAAAATCCTGCGCGGTCTTCTAATGGACTGAGGTGAATTTTGCACGTATTTATTTTAATCCTCATTACATTGAAGTTCACCCGGGTCAATTTAGCCATTTTTACCTTTATAATCATCATTGCTGGATTATGACATTTGTGTCATAAGTGAAAGGTTGTGGCAATGGTTGCCGCAGGTTTTGGAGATTTTTCATGTACAGACTAAAAGCAGCACTTATTGTTGCCTTATTGATTTCAGTTCTGACAGGTTCTGTTTTATACCTCTCACAAAGCACATTAGTTCTTTCAGGGGATGTTATCGAGGCTGAACATACACGCCTTGAAGATGTTCTGCGAGAAAAGCTATTAAGTGCAGAAGACAGTCTTTCACTACAAGCGAATGATCTCTCCAACAATGATAAACTCGTTCAGGAGCTGGGTGATATTCATGATCGCCTTCTGATGATGACACCAGACCAGCTCAAACAAAACTCCAACAATTGGAATAAAACAGTTTTCGATACGCTTCTGAGCTGGAAAAAGAATCGTCAGTCTGAGATCAATCAACACAGCACGACACTCAGTGACACATTGCGAGCCGATAACGGCTGTATGTCTCATCAATCTCCTGTCATCGACTGGTGGAAAAAAGCGCCGGACCTCACACTTGCATTTGCCGCCGTTCCTCTCAATGATGGAAGCCTTGCCTCAATTCTCGTTGCCCAGGGATTTGAAGGAAAACTGCTGAGTGCAGGAAAGAGTTACGAAAAAAGCATTCAGCAACTCGACCAGATTAATAAGCATCCCTATGCTCAGCTCGGACATTTTCCCTGGGATAGAAAGATGTATATTTCTGTGATTGCCCCAGTCATGCGCAATGGCAATTACATCGGAACAATCGTTGTTGGATATGAACTTTCCCGTGAAATGCTCACAACCATTTCACGTTCCATGCCTAATTACGTCGACTTAAACCTCGTCTATTCAAGTCCGAAATTCGGATCTCAAAACACAGACACACCACCTCAACGAGTGTTTTTCAGTACAACGGACGAGAACATTCTAAAATCCCAGAAATTCCAAATCAACACAAGCAAAGCAGGAACAGCCTCGACTACACAGTCATTTGACAACCTCTCACTTGGTACTGTTTATTTAGCCAATGCAGGTGAGAAAAATGAGATTGCCCTGTCGAGAGTCAAATGGACATGGGATGAGACGCAGGAAACAGATGTCTACATTATGTCCAATCACAATGTTGCCAATGCCAGACAGGTTGCATTTCAATCCAATGTCATCATTGCAGGAATCATTGCGCTCATAGCCGGCATTATTCTTATCATACTGCTCATCAGTGCCATTTTTAAGAAAGTTTCCGGTGTTAAGGATGCAGTTGCCAAAGCCATTACATCCGGCGAACCCATCGATTCCAATGCGATGTCATTCCTGATGGGAGAAGATCCGGATGCACTAGATTCCTACATTATAAAGCCGCTTGATGCTGAGGCAGACAATAATGCAGAAAACTGGTCAGAGATGATGGATTTTTCCGACGAAGCCAATGCCAAAGCCGATGCAGCACTTGCACCAGAAGATGAAGCAAAACTCAAGGAATCTGCGGATATCGAAGAAGCCAAAACGATCTATGAAGAATATATGCGTTTACGCAAAGAAAACAATATCAATACCCCGATGGATTTCGACTGCTTCCTGAGAAGACTGCAACGCAATGCTGCAAAAATTAAGGAACAGCATCATTGTGACAATGTCACATTCCAGGTTCATGTCAGTGATGGAAATGTCCTTTTAAAACCCAAAATCGTAAAGAAATCTTAATCTGTTTCATATATTTGTGAATTGAGGGCCGCATACTGCGGCCCTCATTTTATATCATCGAACATCCAGCTGACTGCTTATGATTGCCAAACTTCCCATTCAGCTTCAGAAGAAGCTGACACGTCTTGTTTCCCAATGCTCTATCGAGTGGAAACTCATTGAGCCTGAAGATCGCATCATGATTGCATTTTCTGGCGGAAAAGATTCTTTGCTGCTCATTCAGCTGCTCGATTTCATCCAGAGAATTGTTCCTTTTAAATTCGAAATCGGCATTTTTCATCTCAATCAATCTGCGCCTGATTTTCCTGCACAATCTGCGTTAAAGAGGCTTGAGAATGAAGGATATCATGTGTGGAGTGAAGACCTCAATACCGTCAGTATTCTAGCGGAAAAAGTGCCACCGAATGATTCACCGTGCGGGCTGTGTTCGAGGCTTCGCAGAGGGATTATCTACACCCAGGCTACGCGCTGCGGATACAATAAGATTGCCCTCGGTCACCACCGCGACGATGCCCTGGAGACATTTATGATGAATGTTCTCTATCACGGGCAACTCAAATCCATGCCCCCAAAACTCCTTGCCGATAACGGCATCAACACCATCATTCGCCCCATGCTCTATATTCCGGAAACACTGCTTATCGAAGCGTCACAATACCTTGAAATTCCGGTTTCGGAACAGACATTCTGTACGAGAGGCATGTCCGGAGAACGATACGAAACCAAACAGCTACTGACCATGCTGGAACAAAAGAATCCCAATGCCAAAGGAAGCATGATGCGAGCACTTCACAACGTCATTCCATCGCACCTGCTTGACGACAGAATCCAGTTAACGAATGATGAGAATAGTCAAATGGATGCAAAAGCAGAGCTGACAACATGATGGTAAGAAGATGTTTGAGTCCTAAGTAAGTTTCGCCGCAGGCGCGAAGGGGTAGCGGCGTATTTGCATTGCAAATAGCCGCGCAGGGGAAGGCATTCCCCTCCCAGATCATCAAGATTCAGAGCATTCCAAACCATACGCCATAAGGCATTTTCTCATTGCAGAAACAAAAAAAGGAATGAAAAATCGCAAAAAAGGCTTGATAAACCCCGTAAAGGGATTAGAACGAGCCGCCCGGCTCGTGACAAGCGACCGGTATTTTGCGATTGAATAAGGAATGAGCATGGAAACCGATAAGATTTCGCTCGAAATATTTGCACAGGCTGAACTTCCAACACAGTTTGGAACTTTTACAATTATAGCCTTCTGTCATGGCGACAAACGCATAGATGATGTTGCACTCATTCGCGGCGACATTAGAAATAAAAGTAATGTTCCAACGAGGCTTCATTCTGAATGTCTTACTGGCGATGTTTTTCATTCGCTGAGATGCGACTGTCGACAGCAGCTTGAAGCAGCTCAACGCCATTTTGCAGAACTTCCGGAGGCTATAATACTCTATCTTCGCCAGGAAGGACGCGGCATTGGACTGGCAAACAAAGTTGCTGCGTACAAACTTCAGGAAGAAGGCTACGACACAGTGGATGCCAATGTGCATCTTGGATTTGATGACGATTTAAGGTCGTATGATATTGCTGCCGCCATGCTTCGCGCTCTTGGCCCCAAATCGATTGATCTTTATACGAATAACCCTAGAAAAATCAGCGGTCTGGAAGAGTGCGGTATTTGCGTTTCAGGACGCGAACCCATTATCATCCAGCCGAATTCCTATAACGACCGCTATCTCAGAACAAAACAGAACAAAAGCGGTCATCTACTAAACTTCAGGCCTGAATCAACTGATTCAAGCACTTAATTTCTATTATCGTTCACACATCTTCAGCTTCATTTTTCATTTATTATCCACCCAAAACTTATGAATGATATTCAGATGAAAGCCAGTGTGTCATGAATGAAAAATAGCTAAAGCCCCCAAAATAAATACATCAGGCATACAGGCCACAGGCCGCGCATATCAAGTCTTTGGCCGATTCTGCCACAACCAATGAATTGAGTTGCTGACAACAGCACAAGAGCTCAAAAGAAGGAAAAAATGGCAAAAACAATTTCTGATCTTCAGAAAATGAAAGATGCTGGTGAAAAGATTTCAATGATAACGACGTACGATGCAACCTTTGCAAAGCTCGTCGAATCCGCCGGTATCGACATGATTCTCATTGGAGACAGTCTTGGCAATGTGATGCAGGGACAGTCAAGCACCCTGTCAGTGACAGTCGATGACATTATTTATCATGCCAAATGCGTCATGCGAGGATGCACTACCCCATTTGTCGTTGCAGACATGCCATTCGGAAGCTATCAAGTATGTGATGAGGATGGCGTCCGGGCGGGCATTAGGATTCTCAAAGAATCAGGTGTTCATGGAGTCAAACTCGAAGGCGGAGCCCGATGTGTTCCCCTCGTCAAAAAGCTAGTCGATGCCGGTGTTCCAGTCATGGGTCACCTTGGACTCACCCCACAATCGGTCAACGTCATGTCTGGATATCATGTTCAGGGAAAGATCGACAAAGATGCAGAAACACTCTTTGAAGATGCCCTTGCACTTGAAAAAGCCGGTGCATTTTCCTTAGTTCTTGAGTGTGTTCCACGAGCACTTGCAAAACGAGTTCAGGATGCCCTTCATATCCCCGTAATCGGGATTGGTGCAGGGCCTGATACTGCAGGACAGGTGCTTGTCCTCCAGGATGCCCTTGGCCTCATCAATGGCAAAAAATCCAAGTTTGTCCGCCAGTTTGCGTCACTTGCTGATGTCGTTACGGATGCCCTCAAAACATACGCAAAATGCGTCAAAGACAATTCCTTCCCGAGCGATCAGGAATCCTATCATTGATATAAAGTGCAAGAAATATGTCTGAAGTTAAAACCCGCATCATCCGCGATGCCAAAGAACTCGCGGAATTCGCCAAACAAGCTCAATTTGATCACAAAACCATCGGACTCGTCCCCACAATGGGATATCTCCACGATGGTCACTTATCACTCATCAAAGCTGCACGCGAAAAAGCTGATGTCGTCATCGTCAGTGACTTTGTCAATCCTACACAGTTTGGACCTAAAGAAGATTACGCGACCTATCCTCGTGACGAACAAGCCGATTTCGAAAAAGTTCAGTCCTGCAATGCCGATGTTCTCTTCATTCCATCCGTAGAAACACTCTATCCGAACGGACAGGATTCGACATGGATTGAAGTCAATAAAATGGGAAACATTCTGTGCGGAGCATCAAGACCCGGCCATTTTCGCGGCGTAACAACCGTTGTCACAAAACTTCTCCTTATCAGCCGCGCAGATTATGCATTCTTCGGCGAAAAAGACTACCAACAGCTCACCATTCTTAAACGCATGGCGGCAGACATCGGATGCCAAACCCAAATCATTGGCATGCCTCTCGTCAGAGAACAGGACGGACTTGCTCTAAGCTCCAGAAATGTCAGACTTTCCCAGGATGCCAGAAAACAAGCCTTATCATTAAGCCGTGGACTTAGAATGGCTAAAGCTCTCTTCAAATCCGGCTGCAGAAATGTCGATGAACTCATCGGTGAAGCGCAGAAAGAGATCGTCATCCAACCAGATGCTGATATTCAATATATTTCTATTGCACATCCTGATACATTAGAAATATATCACGACACAACCCCGGATAAAGTCATTATGCTCATGGCTGTAAAAGTTGGTGGTGTCAGACTCATTGACAATATGAAATTATGGGATTGAACAACATTCCCAAATAACAATCAGTCACTTTATACTGACAGGCTAAATCATGTCGAAATCGCCAAAGAAAAATAAAGGTTTTCAGACAAAAAATCAGAAAACACAGACAGTGATTCAGCCTGTCATTGAACAAAGTATTTCTCAGTTAGAAACAGAAAACTCGAAAAGAAAACTCGAAAAGAAAACACTATTCGGTGTCATTCAGACAGATCTCTATGAAACCCTTTTAAAGCCAGCCATTTCGAGTTTTTCGCTTCGCCGCGATGATGAACCACTCAGACAGCTTGTCGAAAGTATCGTCACCGCTATTGCGATGAACGATGCTTATGAGGATTACCGAAAGATTGATGATATTTTTCAACGATATCTCTACTACCTTGAAAGCATTGATGGTTCAGCCAATAATACTCGGGAGTCCATCGAATTAAGTACCTTGTGTGATTACTGGCGCACACAGGTATTTATAACACTATTCCGCAATTCCTCGGCTATTTTTGGTCTTCTTCTTCCTGATTCACAACCGCAACACCCCTCAGCCTGCACGCTGAACCAAAACGATTTTCTTCACAGCATTCGAGCAATATTAAATAACCATCTCGATCCGACAGTTCCCATTTCCAGAGAATCCACGTACTCTCGAGAACTCTATGATTTCGCCTATGGTATAAGTTTTCCCTGGCTTGGTTTTCCAGCAGAATCAGTATTCGGCATACAGGCCGTCATGCCCAACGAGATCATTGAAGTTGAGCATGAGTTTGCCCTTGCAAGTGCAGAACAAATTCAAAATTTTGACAAAGATGCCCAGAAAGCCCTTTTCAGTACACTCTTTATCGACCTCATTTTTGCGCAGCATCATAAAGTTTATGCTGAATTAGAAATGGCATTTCATCCAGAAGATCCACTTCCGGATGAGCTTAAAGACCAGCTTTCCCAACGCATTCGCTTTGATAAAACGTATCAATCTGCACTTGATTCTGTACTTGCCGGCGCTACTCTCACCAAACAGCTTCATCGTTCATCGCGAATCGACATTCAGGATCTCAGCATTTTTGGTAAATTTGCCAATATGCTCCATCAGGCTTCAACCTTGAATTTCGGTATTTATCTGTTCCATTACCTTGGATAAGCTAAAATGCGTCCTCATCCTCATCAGACTTTTTAGGCCCATCCTCATTATGATTCGGATCCTGAGCTGCCTGAATTAAATCATCGATTGGAATATCCACAGCAGGTGCATCAGGATTTACAGGAACAGAAGGTTCTTCTTTTACAGGAACATTCGGAGCTGGTGCATCGACAGCAGGTTTCACCGGTTCTGCATCTGCTGCATTGGTATTGCCATCAGCCACATTATTTGCAGGTGCAACAAGAGCAGTCAGAGATTCAATAGCCTCAGCACTTGGTTCAAAAGAAACCCGAAGAGCATAAGGCTTTATACAGTCATCTCCACCGCCTGTAATGGCAAGATCATATTCTCCATTTGGTGCATCAAACGTCAGATGCATCGGACGTGAATACTGCTCATTGCGAAGCTGAGACACTTCATAACCATCTTTATCCTGCAATTTTAATTGCAGTGGTGCAACATATCCGCCTTCAATATCGATCTGCAGTTTACCAACAGGACCTTCTACACTCGGATATTCTGGAATTTTTATGCGATATACATCGACATCATCTGATGGGAAAATATGTCCATACAATGTCATTCCAGGTTCAATGATCATTGCCAATTCGGATGTCTGATTGGGCTCCTTCTCCACATTTTCAGCACTCTCAGAATCAATTGCAATCCGATAGTTCAACGGCCAGGTTCCCACACCAGGCAACACTTTAAGCCAAATCGAATTTTTATCTCCAGAAAAAGCATCACAAACCACCATATCTCCAGAGAGAACATCATTGCGAACGTTTCCATCATCAGACAATAGTTGCAGTTTTGCCTGTCCTGGCTGAACCCCAACAAGCCTTGCACGATATACACGCCCCGGATCCACCATCACTTTAAAAATATCGATATCAGCATCATCGAGTAAAGAAAATTCAAGATTCTGTCTCTCTCCCTGAATTGTTTGAGCTTTATCGATTGTATTATTGGGTTCAATTTCATCCGGTATTTTTTCAAGTTCCGAAACGGAGAATGAATATCGATGGGGTTCACGCAAATCATCAAGACTTTTCAAGCGAATATACACATCCTGCAAATCAGGCGGCAATACAGCAGACTTAATCATTTGTGATTTTTTCGATATTTCCGACCAAATAATCTTGTCATTATGTTCAATCGCGACTTCATGTGCACCATCAGACAAGTCAAAAGTTATTGTTGTCGCGGCCTTCAAAGTCACATGGTAATAATCGACATCACCTCTCGGATACAAGACCCCTTCTACAAGAGAAGTCCCATTGAGTTGCATTGCATCAGTTCGCTCATCATTAATTTCAGCTTCGACAATGCCGTTTTCATTCTCAGGCAAAACCCTGGATAGAGTTATGCGATAACGTAATGGCTCCGCACTATCTGTCATTCGACCTTTTACAGTCAAATATCCCCCCTGTGGAGTCAAACGGATATTGGGCAGCATTTCCGGCTGTCCAGAAACACCGTTGTCATAATAATGACCCTGCTTTTCGTTGCCAGCATTTGCAAACTCCGCGACAACATCAAAATCACTTTCAGGAGTCACAACAATATCCGTAATTGTACCGGCTTTTGCCTTTAACAGCCAAACATCAACATCACCAGGCCCCAATGTTCCAACCCACTGAAGAGTATCTCCAGTCAATGTCACCCCCACAGCCTGAAGAAAAGTGTTATTTGGCTCAACATCCAAACCTTCCTGAACAGCTTCCTGAATCGACGGTGGCGCCATATTCTTTAATCCAGAGGGACGAGGCTCATCACTTTTCGGATTACAAGACATTACCCCCAAACTCAAAATCGCCAATACAATGAATTTCTGTCTGTTCATAGAAGACTCCAAAAACAAATATAGCGCCCATACAGGCGCTATACGATAACACATTTTGTTTTGAATTACTTCGAAGCTTTATAGCGTTTTATCAATTCATCCGTAATATCAAAAGATTCTTTGTAAAAGACGACACCACCTTCATTGCGTTCCAATACGAGGTCGAGTTTTTTCTCTTTTGCAATATCGCTTGTAATTGTCGACATTTTTTTCTGAACTTCACCCAGAAGTTTCTTCTGCATTTCAGCCAGTTCCTGCTCATATTGCTGAACTTCTTTCTGAAGTTCCAAAAGCATGGTCTGATATTCAGCAGCTTTTTCCCGAAGTTTATCTTCACTCAGAACAGCCTGACTTTCCTTGATTTCCTGCTGAAAAGCGACAATTTTCTTTTCAGAGGCTTTCAGTTTTGACTGGCGTTTTTCACCTTCAGTCTTCAGTTTTTTGAGAACACCATCACCTTCAGTTTTTTCGATTGCGCCCATCATGTCGACAACCCCAACGACAAGTTCTGCCATTGCATTTGTCGCATAACTAAACATCAGACCGGTAGCAAGAAGTCCCGAAAGCAACCATTTTTTCATATTCACTCTCCAGATATCACGGGGAACACACACCTGATGTGTGTCCCCAAAAGTTGAAATCTATCTGCCATGCATTGTCATGCAATGCACAAAAAAATCGCGGTTTCCATAAAGAGAATGGCGATAAAAATCAAGCATTCTCAGCATTCTGTCCTCTGCAACGTTCACTTTTTCTATTTCATTCCGAAATGAATCTAATTTTTCGCAATTTTTCGGCTTCGCCGATGCAATTGCGAAATGCCGACTATTGTTCACCGAACAATACGTCGGCATGGCGTCGCTACTCGCCGTCCCATGGCCGGCTCCATACGCTCCGCCCCCCCCATAATTCTTCTCCAAATACTCAAAAATGAACACAAACCTATCATTCAAAACATTCCTATTCTCAGTTCACAATATGGAATGCGCTTCGTTTCACGCATCTGTCGACGCTCCAACTTGCGCATTTCATTTGTTCACTGGGCTCTGCGAATTTCGCCGTTCGCTGGACGGCGGAATTCTCGGCCCCACCATCACGCCAGCAAAAAGCCAAATTTCGTCCCTCATATCCATTCGGGACTCTCTCTCCCCC
>JAZRWV010000320.1:0-12041 GCA_045599925.1 Myxococcota bacterium | reverse complement strand
CGCTTGGCCTCCGACTTTGCAGCACTCTGTTTTCTCACTTTCTTCTGTCAGGGTTTCACAGCATAATTTCAAATCATTACCCGTTTCACCATCGCAAGGAATGAATGCAATCACTCCGGCTGTTGGTTCATCGATTTCCCTAACATCTTCACATATAAATTCGCCGTTTTCTTCAGCAAGCGCGTCACAGCATTCTTTCTTGTCGGCATCATCGGTAATGGCTTCGCAGCAGGCTTTGCGCTTGGATAAATCGGATTCTGCATTACACTCTTCTTGAGGTCTGTATTCCATTCCGCCATCGACATCTTCTGAAATGTTCGGCGTGGATTCACATACAAATTCACTCTCTTTAGTGGCAAGCTCATGACAGCACGTCGCTTTTTCGGTTTTGTTGGTTATCGCTTCACAGCAGGCTTTGCGCTTATCCAGGTCAGGGATTGTGCGGCAATCAGAGGCTTTGGTGGATATCTCGGTGACCTCGCCAGCTAGTCTTTCCTCTAACTCATCCTGACTTTCGCATGATGGTATTGTAACGATAAGAGATGACGCCAACACAAGCATCGCAACCTTTGACACATTTTTCATCGAATGAATGGTTTCACGAATGTAATTAGAACTGCTCTTAAAGAGATTGCAGACTCGAATAGCCAAAGAACCAAAAAAAATGCGATCATTGACAAGTAAACGCACGGATTTTCCAGATTTCAAAACGAGCTTTCGGCCGTTTCTTTCCAGCATCGCATCGACATCGGTCTCGCCTTTGACGATTTTCATTTCATTGTCATTCATTTCCAGACGAATCGGAGCTTTGGGGTCTTCCCACGTAATGCCGTTTTCATTTAGACCAAGTCCGTTTGTTCCAGCATCTCGAGGTATGCAGACAATTTTTTTGTCATGATGTTCGAGTTCAACTAGATACTGATTCATAACTCTCCTTTTACGTGGCTAAAACGCACATCTTTTGCGTTTTATTTTCGTTGCATGGGCTATTATGGCAACTGAAAAGTTGGATATCAATAATTCACATTTATTAATTTTTCATCAGTACAGTTGTATAAAGTGAATGATAATCAGCCAGTACTTTTATGTAACTCAATCCACCCATGTATAGCCGCTGGAATGTAGGTATAAGTTGGGGGTGGGTGAAATGGGGATGGGCCCCATTTCAGCTTAACGAAAGGACAAACGAAATTTTAGCATTGCCACTAAAATATTGCAGATTCCAAAGTGCTTGGTCTTTTGGTGGGGTCCGGGGCTGAGCCTCGGCTGAGATGTAACCACCCATGGCGAATGCCTCGGGTCGTGACAAAAATTGGGAGTTTTAGCTGCTGTTCTAAAGCTTCTACCAGCTTTTTTCCTATATGCGCTGCCTCATCATCTTCCGGAATTACAGCCCCTGAACAAATCTTTTGACTCTCAATCTTATCAGCGGAAAACGGCCATATCCTGAGTGTATATCCCGCATAAGTCGTGATGGAACTTCCGGCTGCAATGATGAGTTTTGGCTCATATGTGTCGCATAATTCCACGAGTTCATGCATCATTTCTTCAAATGGCATGTCGAGATTTTGCTCAATGGCTCTAAGAATATCGTGTTGTCCAAATGGATAACTATGGCGTGTAATCGTCGTTCCATCGGTTTCCAAAAGATTTATTTCTGTTGAACTGCCGCCGGAATCCATCGTTAATATGCGCATATTGGGGTGGGCAAGACGGGCTTTGCAGTTCCAGACAGCCACTTTTTCGAGTTCAGCTTCTTCATCACCACTGATGATTTCGAGCGGCAAATTGAACTGCATCTTAAGTATTTGTACTAGTTTCTGCGCATTCTGTGCTTTTCTGATGGCCTGTGTTCCAAGGGCATGAATGGGAAATATCTGGCTGATATCGCCGCAATATTTCTCAGCTTCGTGCAAAACTTGTTCTATTGCCTGGCTCTGTCGCTGAATTGCTTCATCCGATAATGAACCATCGTTTGCGATGTCTTTTCCAAGTTTTGTCGAAATGCGCCAGTCTTTAACGATGCGCTGGTCGATGACGAGAGATGCTTTTGTGGCATTGGAACCGAGGTCAAATATGATCATGATTTATTTTCCAAATATCAAAAAAGCCCGGCTAAAAGCCGGGCCATCTTGCGTTAATCACTCATCTGTATGTGCGAATTATCTTGCTGTTTCGACCGCGCGGGTTTCGCGAATGACACAGACCTTGATACGGCCCGGATACGTGAGTTCCTGTTCAATACGGCGGGCAATGTCACGGCTGATGACGGATGCTTTTTCATCATCGATAATACTGGGTTCGACGAGCACGCGAATTTCGCGACCAGCCTGAATGGCGTAGCATTTTTCAACACCTTCAAATGAAAGGCTGATCTTTTCGATATCTTCAAGTCGTTTGATATAGGTTTCGAGAATTTCACGACGAGCGCCGGGACGCGCTCCGGAAAGAGCATCGGCTGCCATCGCCAGATGCGCATAAATGCTTTCGGGTTCGACTTCAGCGTGATGCGCAGCAACCGCATTGATAACGAGCTGGGATTCGCCATGTTTTTTGAGGAAATCCGCACCAATATCGGCATGTGAACCTTCGAGCTCGTGATCCATCGCTTTGCCGATATCGTGAAGAAGTCCGACGCGTCGGGCGAGTTTGACATCGAGATCGAGTTCTGCAGCCATAATACCGCAAAGCCAGCCGGCTTCAATAGAGTGACGCCAGATGTTCTGACCATAGCTCGTACGATATTTTAAACGACCAATCATCATAATGATTTCCGGATCGACGTTCTGAATGCCGAGTTCAAAAAATGCCTGATCACCGGCTTCGCGAATGCGTTCGTCGATTTCCTGCTTAACTTTGGCAACGGTTTCTTCAATACGGCCCGGATGAATGCGTCCATCAGCAATGAGTCGTTTAAGGGTTTGGGCTGCAACTTCACGTCGAATCGGATCAAATGCAGAAATAACAACGGTTTCCGGCGTGTCATCGACGATGAGATCGACGCCTGTCGCGGCTTCAATACTGCGAATATTGCGGCCTTCACGACCAATAATGCGGCCCTTGACTTCGTCGGACGGCAGGTTGATTGTGCGGACACAGCGTTCGACAACATAATCGCCGGCAAATCGCTGCATTGCTATGCCAAGAATCATCTTGGCGCGCTTTTCTGCTTCTGTTGTTGCATCATCTTCAATCTGACGTGCAATCTTTGTGGCTTCGAGTTTGGCCTCATCCGTTATCGATTCGATGAGCATGGCTTTCGCATCTTCAGCCGACATGCCACTGACTTCTTCCAGTCTGTGCTGAGCTTCTTCAAGCATTTCTTCGCTTTGTTTGATGCGTTTTTTCGTCTGTTTAACGGCCTTTTTAATGTTGGCTTCCACCGTTTTCAGCTCGTTTTCTTTGGCATCCAGTGTTTCTGAACGCTTGTCGAGGAGCTCTTCCTTTTTGACAAGTCTGGCTTCATTCTGAACAATGCCTTCAAGACGGCGTTTTTCTTCTTTATCGAAACTTTCCTGGCGCTCAAGAGTCTTGCGCTGAATTTCGATTTCAGCTTCTTTTAGACGTTCTTTATAGCGTTCTTCGGCCGAATCTTCGATACGTTTCAATGCCAGACGCGATTTCTCTTCGTGTTTGACTGCTTCATCAATCTTAAGCTGAGCTTCTGCAGTCGCTTCGTCGAGCTTTTTCTGGGCATTGGCCAGCGTCTGACGAGCCTGCTCTTCGAATTCATGAGCATCAGAACGAATGCGCTCGGCTTCTTGCTGAACACTTCCGAACTTTTCATTGATTTCTTTTTCGTGATCTTTGCGCCCAAGCTTTTTACCAATATAGGTTCCGACACCAGCACCAACAGCAAGTGCAACCACTGACCAGACAAACGTCGTCATATTTTACCTCCAGGAGTTTTACATAAAAATTGAGTGACAGACTGAGCAGACAACATGCCACTCCCTCTGAATTAAATGCCGTCAGAAAATACAAATTTCCCGTCAGGACTGAAGATCAGCTGCTTCGAGGCTTCTCAGAATCCCGCTCAGACGCTCGATGTGACGCTCAACTTTAAGGTTTTCGCGTTCAACAGCCTGTTCTGCACTAATGGCTCGATCCGCTAATTGTACAGCGGCAAGTGCCATTAACACAGGCATGCCTGAGCCAGGAGAAGCCTGGCGAAGTGATTCAACAAGCGCATTTACTTCCGCAGCCAATCCATTCAGATAGTCTGGATTCTGGTCTGTACGAATCGAAATGCGCTGACCTCCAACGAGCAGGGTAACAGTACGAATGGTACCATCACCAGCTGATGTCAATGTGGAAACCTGCTGCCTTGATAAAGGCTGTGCAGATGTCTGATAATTGCTTTCCATAGCTATACCCGCCCGGTTTCCCGGGAAAAAATCGTATGAATGGCCGTTTCCTGAACTATACCGAAAACGACGTCCACTGTTGTACTTTGTCGGTCGTCTATCGTCAAGCAATAACAATGTGCAATGTGTAATGTCGCGGCGTTGCATGCAACGCCGAATAAAAATAAAAGCGCGGCCGTATTTCGCGTACGCGAAATAGGCCGCGTGGCAGGGCGTATTGGCCTGCGGCCAATAGCCATGCCCCTACATCTCTTCGAGTGTCTCAATGCCAAGCAGGTTCAAGCCCATGCGGAGAACCGTACCGAGGGCATCGACGAGGGCAAGTCTCGCGGCTTTGACCGAAGGATCTTCGCAGGTCAGAATGGGATGGCCGACTTTGTCGGTAAAAATGAATGCAAACGATTTGCAAAGATTGAACAGGTATTCGGCAACTTTTGCAGGATCGCTCGAATCGGCGGCCCATTTAATGATATCAGGGCATTGCATGAGGGTCATGAGCACCTTTTTTTCTTCGGCTGTTTTCAGCGCACCGAGAATTGCCGGATCGACGTGATCCTGATGCACATAGCAGGCTTTTCGCAGAATCGAACGCGTTCGGGCATAATTCATCAAGCAGTAGGCGCCGGTTCGGCCCTGCAGATCGAGCGATTTTTCGGGATTGAACTCCATCCAGCTCGTCGGCGTGATGTTGAGCAGGAAATACTTGAGTGCAGCGAGCGCAATGACCTGAGAACGGCGCGAAAACTCGGCTTCGTCGGCTTCTGCATAGTGCTCGCGATCGGATTTATTGTCCATGACTTCGCGAACGAGACGGGCCATTTCTTCGATGAGATCATCGGTATCGACAACCGTGCCTTCGCGGCTTTTCATGCGGCCATTGGGCAGTGTGACCATGCCATACGAAAGGTGCTCGAAACGGCCTGCCAAATCGGGACGAAGCTCGCCAAGAATGCCAAAAAGCACGCGGAAATGATGATTCTGCTCGTCTGCAACGACATAAATCATCTTGTCATAGGAATAGTCTTTATAACGTTCAATGGCGGTGCCGATATCCTGCGTAATATAAACGCTCGTGCCGTTTGAACGAAGCACGATTTTATCGCCGGTCAGGCCGATTTTGGTCAGATCAAAGGCCGTCGCATTGTCGGGAAGGCGATGGAAAATCCCATGATTCAGGCCGTCTTCGATGATATCCTTGCCGAGTTTGTAAGTTTCGCTTTCGTAATAAAGTTTGTCGAACTGAATGCCGAGTGTTTTGTATGTATCGAGGAAACCATCGATAACCCAGGTGTTGAGAAGCTTCCAGACGCGGCGCACTTCTGGGTCGCCGGCTTCCCATTTGACCAGCAAATCCGTCGCTTCGGCCCCGAGTTTGCTCTTCGTGTTGAAGTATTTGTCCTTGGTATCCGATTTGAACGCCGAAAACAGGTCGACCGGAGCTTTTCCTTTCCTCTTGCCTTCGGGCATTTTTTCATATTCATCAATGGCTTTCTGAGCTTTTATGCCAGCATCAGAGGTTTTGTAGTCTTCAAAAGCCTGTTTTCCTTCGTCCGATTCGAGCCAGGCTTTGTATTCAGCCTGAAATTCCTTTTCAAAGCGGACATAGAAATCGCCGACGAGGTGATCGCCTTTTTTTCCGGCGGTTTCGGGGGTCACGCTTTCGCCATATTTGAGGTAAACGAGCATGGATTTGCAAATATGGACACCGCGATCATTAATAATGTTGACTTTGGTGACGTCGTAGCCGGCTTTGGCGAGCAGTCGAGACATCGATTCGCCGATAACATTATTGCGAAGATGGCCTAAATGCTGGGGTTTGTTCGTGTTCGGACCAGAAAATTCGATGACAACTTTCTGATTTTTTTTCTCGGCATCACCAAAGTGCTCGCCTTTATCGAGGATTTCACCGACAACAATCTGCGAAAGATTCGAGGTGTTATAAGCCATATTGAGGTAGGGACCGCATGCCTTGACGCCTTCGAAAAGCGCAGAATTGCTCAGTTTTTCGGCCAGCGCTTGCGATATGGCAACGGGATTGTTCTGAGCTTTTGGGTCGAGGCCTGTCAGCTTGCCGCGCAGCGCAAAACACGTCATGGCGATGTCGCCGAACTGATTTTCGGGGACGGAATTCAGGCTGATTTGTGACGGTTCAATGTCGCCGCCGAGTTCCTTGCACGCACTGGAAATGGTCTGAAGAATATCATTTTGAAATGTTTGTACGGACATGATGATGCTCTCAATTTTAGCGATAAAATCAGCGGCCAATCATTTGACGGGCCAAAAGACGCGGGCTGTATAAACGATTCAGGACAAATTTGCGAACGCGTTTTTTATTTTGTGTGCCTTGCTATTGGCTTTGCCAATACGCAAGGCAATGCGTCGTTAGAGCCGTGCGAATCGCGCGGCTCTATACGACGCAACATGGCGCGTCCTATCGCAATGCGATACGGCCGCGCTTTACATGGATTCTTATAATGTGCTAACACATGTCGGCTGTTTTCAGGTTGTCCTTTAGCGAGGAGTTTCATGCGCAATTATCCCGTTTATACCGTTACTGCAAAAGCAGAAAAGAGCCTTAGAAATGGCCATCCCTGGGTTTATGGTGAAGAAGTCACCTGCATGAGCAGCGAAGCTGCTGATGGCGAACTCGTCGATGTGCGTTCGGCAAAAGGGGCCTGGCTGGGAACCGGATGGGTAAGCACAAAGAGCAAAATCAGAGTGCGAGTGATTTCCAATAATGCCAACGATCGGTTTGATGAAGCCTTTTTTGCCCGTCGCATTCGCTATGCACTTGAATACAGACGATGCGTCATGGGATGTGATTTCCGATGCTGCAGACTTATCTTCGGTGAATCCGATCAGTTTCCTGGATTTGTCGTCGACCGGTTTGATGATGTGCTCGTCATTCAGTCGATGTCTGTCGGCATTGAATGCAGAAAAGCCATGCTTTATCGGCTGCTCGTGGATACACTTCGCGAAATGGGTGAAACCATAAATGCGATTTATGAACGCGGTGACGTTGCAACGCGAGCATTGGAAGGACTTCCGCAAACCAAGGGATTTTATGAGATGGACGGACTTAAAACCGATTTGTCCGGCCATGTCGAAATCCTCGAAAACGGTATTAAATTCGATGTCAACTACATCGACGGGCAAAAAACGGGCTATTTCCTGGATCAGAAATACAACCGGCTTGCTGTGATGAAACTGGCAAAAGGAAAACGCGTTCTCGATTGCTTTACGCACACGGGTGCATTTGCACTTCATGCCGCCAAAGGCGGCGCAGCCCATGTGACTGCGGTCGATATTTCACAGCTTGCGATTGACCAGGCACGTGCAAATGCTGAACGAAATCAGATTTTTGATATGGAATTTGTGTGCGCAAATGTCTTCGAACTTCTCACACAAAGATTTGAGCGCGGAGAAAAGAGTGATGACTTTATCATTTTGGATCCTCCGGCTTTTACCAAAAGCAATGCAACCGCCAAAGATGCTTTTCGCGGCTATAAAGAAATCAACCTCAAGGCAATGAGACTTCTGCCGCGAGGCGGATACCTTGCCACCTGCTCGTGTTCGCATTTCATGAAAGATGATATGTTCCGTCAGATGCTTGCAGAAGCCTCTCATGACGCTTGTGTGAGCCTGCGGCAGATTGAAGCAAGACAACAGGGGCCGGATCATCCCATTCTGCTCAATGTTCCGGAAACGAACTACCTCAAATTCTATCTGTTTCAGGTCGTATAAAAATGATGAAAAAGCTTCTGACATTGGTTTTGGCTTTAGCATCGATGTGTCTTGGCGCATGCAACTATGCGGCAGTCGATTCCGCCAGTATTACTGAAAAAGGCATCAAGCAGTATGAAGAACAGAAGCTCAATGCTGCAATGGCGACTTTTCAGACGGCATCCGAACGCGATCCCAATAATGCGAAACCGTTATATTATATGGCGCTCATCGATATTGCATACCATGACTATCTGGCTGCCATTCCGCGTTTAAATCAGGCCACAGGCATTCGTCCGGATGCCCCCATCTATTGGCATACACTGGGCAGAGCGTATGCTTTATTGGCAGCGCAGCAGATGGCTGATGGCCAGCATGATGATGCCGTCGTCAATTATTCAAACTGCGTGCGGGCTGAAACAAAGGCGACAAAGGTGGATCCTTTTTATGCTGAAGCACAGCTTCAGCAGGCTCGTTGCCATGTCGGAGCTGAAGAATATCAGGATGCTGTGGATGCTTATGAAGCTTCGATTCGGTCTAATCCAAAATTCAAAACTCCGGAAGGTGTGACTGCAAATTATGTCGAATTGGGACAGCTTTATTTGAAATTTGGATTCATTGCTGAAGCATTTCTCGTGCTAAATAATGGACTGCTCAATAATATTGGGGATGCCCAGCTCGAAGCAGCCGAAGCCGATGCTTTGTTTGAGATGAAGCGTTATGATGAGGCTTTGGGACACTACAAGTCCGCCATCAAAATTCTCGAAAAAAGCGGAGAAAGTCGGTTGCATTCGCTCAATGCAATGTATGGGGCCGGTGAGACTTGTTTTGAAATGGCGAAGATTGCAAAATCAAAAGGGCATGATCGAATGGCTTACGATACTTATAATGAAGCTAAGAAATATTATGAAAGCTATGTGGAAAGTGCGCTTTCTGAATCAGAAAAGCTTCGCCGCTCTGGCGCACTTTTAAAAATTAAGGACATCGAAGAAATTCTCAATTCAGTATCAATCTGACAATTGATCATTCTTCAGTAATAACGAATAATATCCATGCTGTTGTTCAATCGGAACTGACTTTTTGAATATCAGTATGGGATTCATTGACTTTTCGAACGCACAAGTCGGGAAAAAGAGATGTTTAAACTTACGCCTCAACATACCGTGCAGCTTCCTAGTGCAAAAGCACTTGCGGTTGCCATGAGCCCGGATGGTAAATTCTGTGCAGCAGGTGATCGGGACGGCTTTATTCACATTATTGACGTCAAAACCGGTGAAATCGTCAGAAAACTTAGACAGCATGTCGAATTCGTTTATGCACTTGCATTCAATCCGGATAATGGACACCTGATTTCATCCGGAAAAGACAAAAGTATCCGCGAATGGGATATCGAAACGGGTGAATTTATTAAGGATCATGCGGGCATTTTCATTCCGGCCGGTTCCAGAAGCATGATTACTCAGAGTTTTAAAGCTTCGACGAGAAGTCATACGATGACCATTCTGTCTTTGACCTGCGAAAAAGGTGGTTTGATGGCTACGTCAAGTCAGGATAAAAATGTCAAGTTCTGGTTGAACGGCGAACCTCTGAGAACTTACGACTGGCATAGCGGTCCTGTCACTTCTGTGCGTTTTCAGCCCGGAACCCGCATTGTTTATTCTGCTTCAAGAGATAAAACGATTCGGGCATGGAGTGATGTTACAGGTGCCGTTGTTCACAGATATTCCGGTCATTTGGCCGAGATCATTGGCATGGAATTTTTCGATGAAACTCATTTCGTCACTGCAGATGTTTCTGGACAGGTGATTGTCTGGAATACGGATGTGGAATCTCCCGCTGTTTTTCTTCATGAAGCTCCTGGAAGATTGCAGAGCATTTCTGCGATTTCTTCAAAAAAAGTCGTGCTTCTTGGGTTTGAAAACGGAACTATTGAAGCCCTCAATGTTGGTTTTGATGAATCCTTTGAACGTTCCAAGGCATGTTTTTCCGTGAAAGAACACGAGTCCGAAGTCCGATGCATTCATACCCATAAAAACGGTATGATGGCGTCTGGTGATAATTCCGGGAAAGTCATTCTTTGGAAGTACTCAGACAGAAAATAATTATGCGCAAATATTTCCTTTTGATGATTTGTCTTTGCATGCTCTGCTTTTGTGGATGCAATAAAGACAAGCATTCTAAAACAGCGGCGGAAGAAGACAGTTCCAAACTCGTTCAAATGGATTTCGACACTTCCGGTCTGGATGTCGAAAAGCTCGATATCAATCAGGATGGTAAAGTTGATCAGTTCATCTATTCCAAAGATGGAGTGACGCAATATGCCAGACGTGACTTTAATTTCGATGAAATCATCGATATGACTGAAATATACAAAGACGGTGTTCATTATCGGGATGAAATCGATCTAGATTATGATGGCATCTGTGATCTCATCGTGACTTATAATGAAGATGGAATTCCGGTGAAAAAGGAATTTTCGATAGATTTCCAGGGGAACCGTCACGGAACACAGCTTTTTGATGCACAGGGAAATCGCACGGAGATTCGGCGAGATACCAATGGAGATGGAATACTTGACACCGCAGAATATTATCTTCCTGGCGAAGATGAACCTTTTAAAACGACACCAATTTCCAAGACAGATAACCCATGAGTGAAGTATCCAAAAGTTGTTTTTATTCCATGCAGAGCATCTTTGTTGCCTCTGATTTTCTTCAGTACGCGACGCAGGCTCTCTATCAGGCATATGATCTTTCACAGGCTTCCTGTGCAACACTGACGTGCTTTCATGCACTCGAAAAATTCCCGGACATTATGCGGGATATTCTGTTTCCGTATGCAGCCCTTGGCAGTGATGAGGTCGATATTCTCAACGAAGTTCGCACCAATATCGAACAGCGAGGAAACCGTTATCTGGAACAGGTGATGGGGGAAAATGCGCAGCATGTACGACTTAAAGTCGATTTTTCGCGAGATTCGATGGCCAAGTCCATTCTTCATGCGGCATCTGAATGCAATGCGGATCTGATGTTTTGTGGTTCATACGGCACAAAGCCTCATACGACGGGGATTATCGGGAGCATGGCCTCGACATTTGTCGCCTATACCCGTGTTCCTCTTTATCTGATTAAGGATCCGACGCATCGCGGGCCACATCGGAAAATACTCGTTGCCTTCCTTGAACCGGCAGTTTCGCCCCAGCTTTTGGCTTGGGCTGTGTCATTTGCCATGTATTATCCCGATTCGGATGTCGAAATTGTGACGCCGGTTCCCGATTTAACACGAGCAGATCCGAATGGTGACTATCAGGGATTCTGCCCGCCGGAGCGCCAGATCTTGGCTGCGACAGAGCGTATTACTCAGCGAGCAAAGCTCGCAGTTCAGGCGTTAAGTGTGCCGTTTGTTCATGAGGAACATGCAGGAAGATTGTCATTCCGGCAGCATACCCCTGTCATGCAGTCAGCAAGCGGTGTATTAAAAGTGGCTGAAGAAATTGGTGCAGATTTGATCGTGATTCCGTCTTCTCAGCCATCATTGACGGTTGACAATGAGCTTAGGGAAACTGCACGAAATATCACGGAATACGCAAACCAGAATTGTCTCGTGATTCCGTCGAACTTCCTCAAATAATAAAGAAGCGCAGCCGTATTTCGCGCAGGCGAAATAGGCCGCGCCAATGCCTTGCGTATTGGCCGGCGGCCAATAGCAAGGCCCCAAAAAGCGTTGCCAAATGGCGAGAGTGAAAAGTCTTGCATTGCAAGGAATGTCCCTCACTCCCGCCCCCTCTCCCAAATGGCGAGGGGAGAAAAGCCTTGCATTGCAAGGAATGATTATTTATCGGGATTCATATCTTTTTCGAACTGTTTGGACATTTCGAGAATTTTCTGATGTTTTTCATCGATAGCCTGAATGTCTTCAGGGGCTTTGTCGGCTTCGGCCATATCTGGCCGG
>JAZRWV010000319.1:0-2432 GCA_045599925.1 Myxococcota bacterium | reverse complement strand
AACTGCTACGAGAGCAGCAAATGTCTGAACCAGCAATCGGCTGGAAAAGATCTTTGGCCGCATGAAGCCTCCTGCGAAAACGCCGCTTCTGCGTAGGAAACGGCGTATTATGCGAAAACGCCGCTTCTGCGTAGGAAACGGCGTCATAAAAAACTAAACCTGCGATTGTTTATTGCGAGCGCGTCTATTCTTTTTCTTAGCTTCCGGAATATTACCAGCTAGAATATCTTCGACGGGAAGATCCCAGTGAACAGTACCTTCAGCGATTTCACGAAGTGCCGTTACACAAGGTTTATTCTCAGTTTCCAGAGTTGGTTCCGCGCCTTGAAGCAGACCGCGGGCACGTTTGCTGGCGAGAAGGGCCATGGCAAAACGATTGGGTATTTTTTCGAGACAATCTTCTACGGTTACACGAGCCATGTGTTTAATGCTCCTGGCATGAAATATCAGAACGGAAAGGATAAGTGCCTAAATTATGCTAAAATCAGGCTTTTGCCGGACGTTTCAAATAATATTTTGTGTCGCCGGTACGAAGACACTGAACGCTGCACAGCTCATAACCATGCTGTCCGAACGTGTTCAACACCTGGGATTCATCGGCATTCTGACTGCACACGGCTTCTTTCGTGTCGCCCTTGTAATAGTTAATGATTCCCATGTTATCAATGTGTCTGCGAAGAATGAAATACTCCCACGGGGTTCTTTCGATCATTAGTGCATTCTCCTTAACTAACTTATCTGTCTTATCCAAATGACAGTGCCTAAAATACTTATTTATGCACGGAAACACATTCCAATGCAGTCGCCCCCTTTATCAGACTTTCACGTTTTGTGCAATCATTATGCAAACCATAAGATGCTGTTAGCATATTTTCCCTTGAAGTTGTTTTTTTTAATGTCTGGTGTTATAGTCCTCCTCCGTTGTCTTTTTTCTTTTAAAGACAATGCAGTGCGCATGGATAGCGCATTTCCACCTAAATTTTGTGGATTTCTTTAGGCATGGAGGCCTGCGGAATATGTTTAACTGGTGCTTGACTGTTGGGATTATTTTTATCGCAGTTGCTGCGATATTAATGATCTTTTTCTTTGCACCACCCAAAACGCCTCAGGTTTCAAAAAAAGGAAAAGCCGCAGGAAACAGACGCCTTTCCACTCTGCAACCCTCTTCTGAAAAGTCTTTTTTTGCCCCTGATTCCGATTTTATTCTCAATCTCGATGCCTTCTGCGATCCCGATCTCATTCCGGCAAATGTGCAGGAAATTATTGCACCATCTGCTCCTTCAGCTATTTTTGTCACCGACGATGACCTCTCTGACGACGCCATCCTCCATCATGGAAATCCAAATATGCCTTCGATGAACCTTGCATCGCTGCTTGAAGTCCAGCAAACACAAGCTTTCTGCAATCAGGATACATCCGCTGTCAGACCAAAACTTCTCGGCGATTCGGCCAGAGAACTCGGCATTCGATATTTCGATTTTCTCATTGCCAACCATGTCGTTCCAAGAGGCGCAAAACATCTGACAAGCGAGGCAAATATCGTCGTCGCTCAAAATGCACTTAAAACCTCAAGACAAAGTGCCACTCTCTCGCACGGCGCTGTCGCTCAGAGAATCGGCGAACGCGCAGTTTGCCTCTTCGAACCCCTCGAGACCACAGTTCAAAATATCGATAAGGCTCTCGAGCTCCTCGACGAAATCTTTCAAAATAAAACCATTTTTATCGTCCTTTCCAATACAAATATCGTCGATCCTGAGACTCTTACTCATATCAGCCCCATCTGCCAGAAATACCATATTCCCAAAACCTGCCTTTATATTGAGCAAGGTGACGGAACATTCATCAACTACCTAGAAGACGTAAATGACTTCGTTCCATCAAGACTTAACCCGTTCTGTATGCCACAGAACTTCTTCTCCGAAATGCTCGATTATGCCCATAATGCTTATGATGAAGGCGATTTCGAAGCAGTTCTGCGTACCGTTGCTCCACTCATCGCTCCTCTCTGCCACCGCGTTCGAGTGATGGGAAACTTTCCCAAAATACTACTCGCACAGGCTCTTAATCTGATGGGAATGACTCAGCGCGATATCGGAAACGACAATGAAGCTGTTGACTGCTTTGATACGGCCCTCAATCTGCTTCGCGAAATTGAAGATTATGAAGCTCTCAAATCCGTCATGGCAAATCTCGGTATCACCCTCGCCCTTTCAAAGCCTGTCACACAGCCAAAAATTGAACTCGCCATCCGCAGACTCACTGAAGTTACTCAACTCAATCCCCGCGATGACGAAGCCTGGCTATACCTCGCCAATTCATATCTTGAACTCTATCGTCTCACAAGCGCACAAAGCCTGCTCAAACGCGCCCTGCGCGCTTATGACAAGGCTTATGACCTCGCACCCACAGATGAAATTGCTTCCTGTATGACC
>JAZRWV010000318.1:0-1547 GCA_045599925.1 Myxococcota bacterium | reverse complement strand
GGGAAAAGCGCCGCAGGCGAGCCGTATTCGCAATGCGAATAGGCGAGCCAAAACCATTGTAGCGATGTTGCATGCAACGTCGCGAAAACGCGAGCCGTATTCGCAATGCGAATAGGCGAGCCGCACAAGAAATGGCGTTGAGTTTAATTATGGTCTCAATGCCGTGACAGGTACGACATGAACACCATCGGGGCGCGTATAGGCATAATTGGTCAGGCCGCATATCACGCATAATGCAATGGGTGGTTTGGATTCGTTTTTCATGATTTTTTGAATATGAATCAATTCATCCGCAGCCTTATCGATTTGATTGGCGCCAAGTTTGATTTCAAAAGCTGCCCAATTGCCATCAGGAAGTTCAATAACGGCGTCAATTTCGTGATTTCGTTCATCTCGCAAATGATAGAGTTTTGCGTTGAAGGATTCTGCATATATCTTGAGATCGTGTTCACAGAGACTCTCAAAAATAAAACCGAGTGTATTTAAATCATTGAGAAGCATCTGCGGGGTTGCCCCTAAAGCTGCGACAGCCAAAGATGGATCAGTATAGTGCCGTTTGGGGGATTTCAACAGCTTTCGCGATGATCTCATTGATGTTGAAAACGCAGGCTGGTCGTCGATGATAAAAAGCCGCTCAAAAACACTTAAATAATCTGCAATAGAGCCTGTATCCAGACTTAAACCATCCAACGCTTCAACGTCTTTTTTGAGGGTTGTGTTGCTGACGATTGTGCTTTCGTTGCGCCCAAGAGAGTGCAGAAGAGAACGAACTTTGCGAGTATCGCGTTTTATGCCGTCGAGTCGAAACATATCATCGCTAACCACGGCTTCAAGATAACCAGATGATATACTCATGGCTTCTTCAGCAGTGAGACCGACGGATGCAGGCCAGCCACCACGCACACAATAATAAATGAGCTGATTCAATGAAATATCACCAGTCAATACGGGTGAAAGTGGTCCATGTATGAGATCCTGCAACGAAACGAGACCAGATGAATCCCCCATTTCGAACAAGCTCATCGTATTCATCCTTAGGCGCCCAATTCTTCCAGCTCCACTGTGTAGAATGCCCTTGTGATTAGGGGTAGAGGAGCCGGTAAGTATAAACTGACCTTTTTGTGGGGATTGATCCACTTTAAACCGAACAGCATCCCAGATCGCAGGTACATCTTGCCATTCGTCGATTGCACGAGGCTGTTTACCCGCTAAAACAAGCTCTGGACTAAGCTGAGCCATGGAACGATTTTGGAAATTTTTTTCAGGTGATGCAATGTAACAAACACTCTCGGCGTGATTCAATGCAGTCCAAGTTTTGCCACACCACTTCGGCCCCTCTAGGCAAACGGCACCAAATGCGTTCAAATAGGCATCAATTTTTTCATCAATGACTCGAGTTCTATAACTTTCCGGCGTTAGAGTTGTCATGCAGCTTCTCCATGAAATGCATTCTTCACAGCACAGGGTTAAAACACATTCCCAGGATTTCTGCAAATTCATTCCCAGGATTTCTGCAAATTCATTCCCAGGATTTCTGCAAATTCATT
>JAZRWV010000317.1:0-10341 GCA_045599925.1 Myxococcota bacterium | reverse complement strand
ATAAACCTTGGGGTCTGGGGCAAAGCCCCAGAATGCTTGTTCAGCACAGTTTGCTAGCTTAAGTTCCTTTTATTGAATACAGCATAAATTTAGTAACTTTTTAGTCGATTATTCTTGCAAATAACCACAGCATCTCAGCCGAGTTATAACTGTAGCAACTGATATGTTGGCAAGACCTGGGTGTTTTGCGAAATGGGTGGCTCCCCCTGCACGCGCTTGACTAAAATAAGGCTCACTCTATAAGAATGGTATCGCGGTTTATCATTTCGAAATCGCCGACCCGGAACTATTTCCGCGCCAAAACATACCGCGAAAAAAAGTAACAGCCGGAAAGAGTTCACTGTCTTCAGCAGGCAACTGACAATTCGCAGACCTTGGATGAGGAAGCCGATGTTTTGTAAAAAAATGCGGAAAGAACGCATTTGCCTTCGCCCGTTGGGAGAGCGCGGCCGCCTTTGGCGGCCAAATGAGGACCCCAAAACTCCTTGCCAATACGGCAGCATGTTCAACTTTTGTTCTGTTGCAGCAATTCGCACGCAGAACCGGATTTGGATGTTGTGACATTTCACATAATTGGGTATAATGAATACAGTCACACACGGAGAGTGCTCATAATTTAGCGATTTCTCCAAAATATGTGATTTAATGTTCGCAATACGGATTATCCATAGGCTGCAAACACTTATTGGAGCACTTACACAACGGTAGGATATGAAAAAATACAGCTTTTTATTAAGTCTTTTGGCATTCGGACTGCTCTCAAGCGCTTGCGAAAGCAATTATCAGTCGATTTCTTATGAGAAAAGTGGCTTCGCAAAAATGTGCGAAAATAGTGGCGGTGTTTTTCGGGGGGGTAATAAATGCCGTTGTCTGAATAACATTTGCGACGATGGTCTTGTTTGTAACACGTTGACCAAAGCATGTCCTGTGGTAAGCCTTCCAGAAACCTGCGGAAAAGGACAAACGCATTGTACAAACGGTAAATATTATGTTTGTAACGAGGAGTATAATTGGTCTGTAAAGGATGATCTTAATTGCGATAGCTATGGGTGTTTGCCTGATAATTCAGCCTGTGCGAAATGCTCGAAAGATGTCTGTGAAAATGGGCAATTCATCACCTGTAAAAACGGCGTAATTGAAAAAAAAGAAACATGTCTGACCGGCGAATGTGAAAATGATACCAAATGTAAGGGGGTGTGTAATGAAGATGAAAAAACTTGCAAAGACAATATATTATATATTTGCAAGAATGAAGAACTTGTCAAAGAGAAAGAATGTTCTGCCGGTTGCGATATAACAACGAACAACACATGTGCATCCAATTGTACTGAAGGCGAAAAATATTGCGCCGATGGCAATCTGAAAACCTGCAAGAACGGCGTTTTCGATGATAAAACATCAGTATCTTGTGATAATGGCGTGTCTTGCAAAAACGATAGGGAATGTGGTGATTGCAAGACTGGCGACTCAGTGTGTAGCGATGGCAAGATGAAGACCTGTTCCAATGGCGTCTGGAGCGAGTCTGTTGCATGCACGAATGAGGGATCCTGTAAAAACGATGAAGAATGCGGTGAATGCAAAAATGGCGATACGATTTGCGAAAATGACCAGGTTAAGACTTGTACAGACGGCGTTTGGGGCGAGTTTGCTGCATGTCCTGATAATCATTCATGCAAAAATGATGGAAAAACTTGCGGTGAATGCAGGAATGATGAAACTCAATGTTCAGATGATGCCGAAAATGTCGGTTCTATCAAGACTTGTGTGGCTGGCCAATGGGATGAGGGTACGCCGTGCAAAGATGACGCAAGCTGTAAAAAAGACGAGAAAACTTGCGGTGAATGCAGGAATGGCACGGATAAATGTGTAGAGGATTCGGTACAACACCTCAATAATGTCGGCTTTGTTTACCAGTGCAAGCATGGTGAGTTAGTTAAAAAAGAAGACGAACAGAAAGGACAATGTATGGATAATTATGGAAACAGAAATTCCTGCAACAGTGAACATACAGACTGCGGCGAGTGTCTCAATGGGATAGATATTTGTTTTGCGACCGAAAGTTCAATTAATATGTACGAATGTGTCGATGGAAAACGTGGTAATAATATTAAAAAAATTTGTCTTGGTGGGTGCAGTTTGGCAAGAGAATGTCAGGGCGAATGATTCAAATGATTCTAAGAACTTGCGCGTTCCCCGAAAAACTTAATTCTCTCATCTTGCAAATTCATTGATAAGGAAACGATATGCATAAAATATTTAAATATATGTGCGTCAGTATCGCAATGCTTCCACTTTTGGCTGCACAGGCATATGCAGAAGACTGCACGAATCTGTCCAAAAATAGCGATTGGGTCGATGGTATGAATGCCATTACCGGTTTGTATTCATCCGGTTCGTATGATGAGGTGCTCGATACGGGTAAATACCTGATGGGGATCTGCTCGAAGTCGCCGACACTCAATTACATTCTGGCTAAAGCCTATCATGAAAAAGGCGACAGTCAGAAAGAACTTTTCTATCTTCAGCAGGCGACCCGCAATTCGCAGTATATGGAAGTGAAAGCGGATGATCTGGAAAAGATGTGGAAGGATCGCATTTATCTGGAATATCCCGATATATCCCCTAAATCTGTTGAACAGCTCAAACTCGAAAATGAACAGCTCAAATCCCAGATGATGAGCAACAGCATCAATGCCATCAGTGGAAATTCGTCGTCGATTTCGAATTACAAAGTCATGATGTGGACGGGCGTGGGCGTGTCCGGTGCCGGTCTGGCAATGCTCATTACAGGGGCTGCGCTTGTGGCTACTCAAAAAGACAATGGTGTGGAATTCAATGTCAATGACGATTCGATAGAAGCTCGCGCTAAAGGAACATACATCGCGGGCTGGACGACACTCGGGTTAGGTATTGCCACGACCGTTGTCGGAACTGCGTTTGCTGGCATTTCCGGCTATTTTCTTTCAAAAGCAAAGAAAGAAGAGTCGATTTCATTCGGCGTTTCACCCGTCAGTGCGAGCATGACCGTGCAGTTTTAAGTTGAAACGCTTGACAGGCGCATCGATTATGATGCGCATGTCAAGCGTTATCCATGGGGCTGAAAATACATGAAAAAACTGATTTCCCTATTGTTCGCGTCGGCACTTGTGTTGAGTGCGTGTGCTCGTCAAGCCTCGGAGACCCCTAAAGCCTCGGAAACTCCTAAAACTGCTGCAGATGAAACAGTGTCAGCCGTTTCTCAAATGGCTGCAAATGACGCTGTATCATCGTCTGGCGATCCATTCAAAAGCTGATAGATGCCGGTGCCGACGTCAATGCAAAGGATGACAACGAAAAAGCGGCTCTGATGTATTTGATATCTTCACCTTATGATGAAGAAGATGCGGAATGTGTGTATGTCAATGCTGAAGCTGTTTCAGTCCTTCTCAAAGCCGGTGCAAAAGTCGACGATAAAGACAATGCGGGGAAATCCGTCATTGAATATGTGAATGTCGAAAATCGCGATGAGATTCTGGCGATTTTGAAATAATATATATTTGCGCGCCTATTTCATACGGCGCGCATTTGCGGCTATTTCCACTTGTCGACGCAGTGTTCTGCGTCGCGTGCGTGGAAATACGCCGCAAATATGATGATGCATTCATTCACACTTTGACGTTCGGTGCCCGCAAGGCGGGCGAATAGAACCAAATCATGCGGCGGCGTATTGATTCATCAATAGCCGCCGCGCGCCAGGCCGTATTGGCCAGAGGCCAATAGGCGGCGCCACAAATATTCACTCAAAAATAGACATGACATTCAGCTTTTGGGCAAAAAACTGTGCACCAGCCTGTGTCAAATGCTCACAATCCTGACTTAGAAATCGATGATCATCGGAAAATACGCGGATTCTTCCATCAGGGGTCAATACTTTTTCGATAAAATCAATGTAGTGATCACCCCACTGACGTTTCCATTCCTCATTGAGCGCCTTATATTCCGGATTATATTCGACAGTTTGTGTAAAATATTCAGGTTCTGAACGGCGGCGATAAATATTCCCATTGTTCTGGCCAAAATTCTTGGTTCCAAGACCAAAAATTCGGTCAGCATTCTTTATATTTTGCCAGAAAAAATCCGGAAGCGATGTTTTGGCTGAAAACAGGAAGACATAATCACTTTGCGCGATAAGTTCTGCATGTTTTTCACTCAGTTTGTCGAGATTGTAATTCGTATATATATACGAAATATTGATTCTGTCACGCATTTCGGATTCGAGGAGCACGTTTCCCCAGTCCCGTGCAAAGGAATTTCCAATAATGAGTACATTTAGCTTGCCATTCTGAACAAAAGGCTTCTGATATTGGTATATTCTGTCGCAATATTCAGAATGCATGCTTCTATGAACATGCTGTACATCGATATCAAGTTCAGGAATGCTGCGAATAACACCGGCATGAAGATAGATTGCAAAAGCAGCTGCGCAAGTCAGAATTTCCACCGATAATATGGAAATCCAGAGCGGTTTCGAAGATTTCGTCTTCTGCTCCACAAAATAATAGGTCAGACAGGATACACCAAATACAGCAGCTAAATAGATAAGAACCATGACAAGGTTTATCTGATTTGTATATAAATATCGATAAAATGCGATAATGATCTGATGCCAGACAAATATGCTCAAACTCATTTTGCCGACAAATGCGAGTGGCGAACATCGCGTAATCTTTGCAAGCAAAGGATTTTTAGTATTATCCTGTGAAACGACAATGCATGAAAGTGCGACGGTTAGGAACAGAAGGACAGTCGGGGGTAGAATCAAACCGGCACTATGTTCGACTTCCAGGCCAACGACCGGCAAATGCGAGCCCAATGCATTGACGTCAAACTGAACAAGACTGATGCATAATATCGCCAACAGGGCCGCAAAAGACAAAACAGACGACCATTTAAAACGATTTAGGCATGTCAAACGATGCAGATTTAATCCAGCCAGACCGCCAAGGGCAATTTCAAAAAATCGGTTCTGCAGCCAGTAAAATCGTATGCCTTCTGCTGTAAGAGGATTGATTCCGAAGCTGAAGGGACATAAATAACAAAGAATAGATATGAAACACAAACAGCCAAGAAATATATTTGTTTTTTTGAGTGTTTGTTCCTCGCGTTCATCTTTTCGACCGCATAATTTATAGAATCCAGCCATTATAATCGGAAAAATGAGATAAAATTGTGCAAGTATCCCGAGATACCACATGTGCATCAGTGGTTTGTAGTCATTCAGTGCATTCCAGTAATTTTTAGATGTAATCGAAGAAAGGATATTTGTGGATAAAAAATTCGATGCAATCACTGACTGTGACAGATTTTCATAGTCATCGGGAAGCATCCCGAATGCGCCTGCTATCAGACTGACCAAAGATGCCAAAAGAATGAGCGGCAGTAGTCTTGAAAAACGTCTTTTGAGAAAATCTTTATATTGAAAATCCCGATTCCAAAAATGTCGACACACCGATGGTATAATTAAAAAGCCATTAATGACGAAAAATAATTCAACTGCGAGATAGCCTGATGCCAGAATGCCCAGATGGTATAAAACGACTGCAATAATGGCAATTCCCTTGAGAACATCTAAATCTTTTCTGTATTCTTTCATTATTGTTTGTCAGGTGTATCAAAATTCGTGAACTGATTTGGGGATGATTTTGCTTGAATTTTCGAGTAAACGCTTATGCGAATTCGAAATTCTTCACAGTTTTACACATAACAGCGAGGTTTAACAATAGTTTGTTTATAAATGGTATCAATTCGTAACTATTCAGCAGGGAATTTAAAAAGGGAACGCGCATGAATGCATTAGCGTTCGGAGCACTGTCTGGTGCTATATTTCTTTAGCCATAAACGCGTCGGGCAAAACAGCATTGATAATTATAAATAAAAAACATCCTGAAGATAAATGCTTCATATCTCATTCAATGATGTTGCTGGTGGTCAAAATGCCCCAACGTGGTCAATAAACCCCATTGGAAATCATTGCAAAGAACAAAAACGGCGCGAAAAGGCGCCGTTATAAGTCATCAATGGTGGTTTATTTGTTTGAATCACTGCAAACAACCTGACCGCTTTTAACGGCGCATTTGCCATCCGGTGTGCTGGCGCATTTGACATCACCTCCGGCAATGGTGCAGTCATATCCGCATGCGGATTTGCCATTAGACGCCACACACTGAGCTTTTTTCTGAACGCCTTTAGGCGGATCCCAGCAGAAGAGACGACCATCCGTCGAGCCGCAGGCTCCATAAGGCGGCGAGGAACAGGTCGCATGTCCGCTTGCGATGCGGCATTCAAATCCGCACACGGCCTCGCCGTCGATAATCATGCACGACGCTTTTTTATGCACCCATGCCGGCGGATCCCAGCACTGAACGCGTCCGCCAGCAACTACACATGCACCATAAGGTGTTGATGCACAGGCTGCTGAGCCGCCTGCGATTTTGCAGTCATATCCGCATACTTTGTCAGAACCGGTTGTAATACAACTCTCATCTGCAAAAGAATCGCTGCAAATCAATACGATGAATAATGAGAAAACTGTCAATAAGGCCGCTTTTACTTGCTTACTCATGATCTTTTCTCCTTATAAAATACTTGTCCTCAAACAAGCAGGCAACTCGCTTATTATATGCAATTTTTAATCCTTGAAAAGTTTTTATTATTTTGTGCCAATGTAGGTTTATATCTTATACTCATATACATTTCTCTCTCTAGCATTTTGTCAGATAATAAGACCAATTCAAGTGCGCTGTTGCGTAGTAGTTGTTGGTCATCGATGTCTGTAATCTGATATATCATATAACGTTCCTGGGGGGACATCGACAAAAATGCCTTATGGGCGACGGTAATTGCTCTCGTTAATTTCGTCCAAAAGAATAAAAACTTCACTTTTTTCACAGAAGCAAGCATTAGCTTGACGTGAAATATTAAAAAATGTTTATTCATGGATACGCTTTGGTGCGTTTTGGCTCCTTAATGAGGTAAATAATGTTTAAAAATATTAAAATAATTCTGTTTTCGGGTCTTTTGACCGCATTCTTGGCTACTGCATGTGGTGACGATAATAATGACGAACTTCCTCCGAATTCAAACCAGCTCGGACAGGAGTGCTATCCCGACGAATACACGCCCAATTGTCAGGGAATGAATGCCAGAAACTGTATCGAAGTAGTCGTTGAAAAAGAAAAGAAGTATCATGTTAATGATGCCGTTTGTTCCGGCGCAGAGTACAAAATTAACGGTACTAAAGCCGCATGCCGCGTGTTGACAGAAGAAAAGTGGGCCGGCTGCTATGTCGATTGCAAAAAAATCGACGAAGAAATCCAGTTCAACGAAAAAACATATATCTGCACTCAGGGGGATGGCTTTATGTTTTATCGTGAAAAAGACGAGTCCAAGAAGTAAATTAATGAAAAAAATACTCTATCTTCACGGCTTTTCCAGCGCTGGAAGCACTGGAACTGCCACAAATCTTCGAAATTATCTCTATCAGGATTATGGCGTCACCGTCATTTCTCCGGATATTCCCGTTATGCCCAAAGAAGGGCTTGAGTTTATCAAGGAGCTTGTGGCACGGGAAACGCCGGATCTCATCATCGGAACCTCCATGGGGGCGATGTATGCTGAACTTCTCAATGGTTATCCCAGAATCTGCGTCAATCCTTCATTCCACATGGCTAAACTCCTCACATTCAACCACCTCAACAAGAATGTCGAGTTTCAGAACAAGCGCGAAAATGGTGAAGTTTCTTTTAAAGTCGACAGACAGATGGTTGCTGAATTTAAGGAAATTGAGACAACCCTTTCACTGAAAAATATCACATCGGAAGAGAAGAAGCTCGTCTGGGGCATTTTTGGCAAATTGGATCCCGTTGTGAATTGTCAGTCGGAGTTCACAAAAGCTTATGGAAAGTCGCAGTTTAAGCTCGTCGATGGCGAGCACAATTTGACTCAGACGATTCTAAAGCGCGATGTTTTGCCAATCATTTTGACAATTCTGGGTCTCAAATAAACAAAAGCGCGGCTGTATCGGCTGTGCCTTTTCAAGAAACGGCACAGCCGATAGGCCGCGCAAAATGCATGGCGTATTGGCCAACGGCCAATAGCCATGCCCACAAAAAATCACGCATTCAAGAGAAACGCAACATAGCCTTTCCTGGCTTCATAAAGATCGGCCTTGCTGATGATTTCCCATGGGGCGTGCATGTTCAAAACGCCCAGACCACTGTCGATGACGTTCATGCCGTAATTGCCGAGCATAAATGCGATAGTTCCGCCGCCGCCAACATCGACTTTGCCGAGTTCTGCCGTCTGGAAACAGACGCCATTGGAATCCATGATGTTGCGAATTTTTGCGCAAAATTCGGCACTTGCATCATTGGACTCAACTTTGCCTCGGGAACCGGTATATTTGCTAATCACAAGTCCACGCCCCAAATAGCCGGCATTTTTCTTTTCCATCACGCTTGCATACAGCGGATCGTATGCAGCGTTGACATCCGACGACAGAGCCTGCGAATTGCTGAGCGCGCGGCGCAGTTTCAGCTCGGAATAATCGCCGCATGCATTCATGATTTCAGCAGTTAGATTCTCAAAAAAGCGAGATTCCATGCCGGTTGGACCGACGCTTCCGATTTCTTCCTTTTCGGTAAGCAGGCAAACACTTGTGCGCTTCGGCGTTTTCACGTCGAGCATGGCGGCAAACGATGGATAGGCGCAGCAGCGATCATCATGCCCATATCCCATAATCAAACTACGGTCGAGGCCGTAGTCGCGGGCGGGTCCGGCAGGCACAACCTCAATTTCAGCCGATAAAAAGTCCTCTTCTTCGATGTCATACTGCGATTTCAGGATCGCCAGAATGTTTTCTCGGACGGCCTCCTTAATTTCTTTTTTCTCGCCGTTTTCGCCAGTTTTGACAAGCGGGATGCTTCCAATCAGAACGTCAAGCGCCTCGCCTTCAACCACAACGGAAGCCTTTTTTTCGAGCAGTTCGCGCGACAAATGAATGAGCAAATCACTGACGCCAAATACAGGATCTTCAGGATTTTCGCCAATATTCACGACTACTTTTGTACCGTCTTTCTTTACGACGACGCCATGAAGTGCCAGTGGCAGCGTTACCCACTGATATTTCTTAATGCCGCCGTAATAATGCGTATCCAGAAGTGCAAGTTCCGTATCTTCGTAAAGCGGATTCTGTTTCAAATCGAGACGCGGCGAATCGAGATGTGCACCAAGAATGTTCATACCGCGCTCCATCGGCTCCGAACCGATGATGTAAAGTACCAGGTTTTTACCCATGTTGTCTGCAAATACCCGATCTCCGGCCTTCAATGTTCGACCGCTTGCTAAAACATCTCCAATGTCCATAAAACCAGCATCGATGGCTTGCTTTTTTAGTTCTGTCACGCATTCGCGTTCGGTTTTGCAGTTCGAAATAAATGTCCGATATTCCTGCGCAAAATTGAATACGGCTTTTTTCTCGTCGTCAGTGTAACTTTTCCATGCATTGGGGCGTTCCATCGAAGTTTTCTCCTTTTCTTTATAAATTCTGAAATTCCGAAATTATTTTTCGATTTCAGTGAGTTGATGCCTTTCATACCATAATGAGAGCGGTTTTCACAACGAACAACGCGCAACGAAAATAAATCCATGCCGCATCATCAAACGAACCGGTCATATAATATTGTCATAAATATAATAAACAACCTACATGTCCTACTAATCCATACATATATACAAAAGTATGACATGTCACCGTTTTATATAATAAAATAGGGGGTTTACGTTCTGAAAGATAAAGAATATAAAGGCGGCTGTTTGGAGCCGCGAAGTGGCTAATTTCTATAAGTTCATTTATCTTGGTTTTGCTTTGCATTGAATGAAATCCGGAATTGGCTGGATTGATTGAATTCAAAGCGATTAACATCAATTGAGGAGAAATCATGAAAGTACTCGTCGCCACAGAGAAACCGTTTGCAGCAGTTGCCGTTGAGGGTATCCGCAAAGAAATCGAAGCTGCCGGTCATGAGCTTGCACTGCTCGAAAAATACACCGACAAAGCCCAGCTTCTTGAAGCCGTAGCCGATGCAGATGCCCTCATTATCCGTTCGGACAAAGTGACGGCCGAAGTTCTTGATGCTGCCAAACAGTGCAAAATCGTCGTCCGCGCAGGTGCCGGCTATGACAACGTCGATCGCGATGCTGCAACCGCACACAAAGTCGTCGTGATGAATACTCCGGGCCAGAACTCAGACGCCGTTGCCGAACTCGTTTTCGGCATGCTCGTCATGGGTATCCGCAAATTCT
>JAZRWV010000316.1:0-3311 GCA_045599925.1 Myxococcota bacterium | reverse complement strand
AATTGCGGCGTTTTTTTATTCTTCAACAGTCCAGAACACATCAAAGTGCGAAATCTGTTCTGATTAGCTAACTAATCCACAGCGACAAGTCTAATCGTTCTCGCGATTGGACCTTTTTCATTTCTACCTTCGGAATAACTGACTGTGGCATTGTGTCGAAGTCTGTCAAACGTCGTATCAATCAAATCTGCATAGCAGAAAAAGACATCTACGCCGCCATCTTCAGGAGCAATGAACCCCCAGCCGGATGGATTTAACAAAACGATATGACCATAACGAAGTTCTTCAGGATTGACGACAGGAACTTCAGGTTTGGGCATTTCCTCCATCCCTTCACCATCCTGTTCATCATCATCAACCCAGTAATCCGATGCATCATCTTCATCAGCATCATTCGAACGTGCAACAAAAAGACTGACTCTCGAACCCGGATCGTATTTGCCGGATTCAATAACATCAGACATCATCACTGGATAAATGGCATCTGACATCAGACGTCTCGAAACATGGGTTTCATGACGAAGTCCGCGTTCATTCAGGAAATCAAATTCCCAGCCAAGAACCATCACACGAGTTCCTGTAGCCTGAATTTTCTGTACCAGAGGTGCATAGTCGCTGTCACCTGCAACCAATACACAGACATCATAATGACGCAGATGAGTCATTTCATAGGCTTCAAGAGCAAGGGCAACATCAACACTCTTCTCATTGCCTTCAGTCATTGGCCAAAAATGGGTCGTCACATCATTATACATTAACACATCTTCAAAGATTCTCTCACCACGAATCCACCCCTTCTGCTCCACAATTTGCGTGGTATAACGCCCTCGGAAATAGTGTGCATCCACAATGCGGCAAAAATCAGCGGTTGTGTGCTCACGACGAGCAACTTCTTCACGGACAAAATCGTGAAGCCCGGAAATGCTCAAACGCATGTGGTGATGGTGATGGAAAACATAGTAATTGCTAACGTGATAGAGATAGTTTCCATCGTAGAAAATTCCGATCTTAATGACATTCTCTGACATTGTTCATTCCACAAAAAGACAAATTGCAATCGCCCATCGACTGCTTTTCGATTTTTATGAGACTTCTGATATTTTGTCAATTTCTTCCCCCCCTACTTCATGCTTATTTGTAGCAAAGTAGCCATTTTGTTACATAACCCCCGCCATCTATCACAAAACAAAATGCGCATTGACACGCCTTTCACCCCCTACCTCTAATCTATAATTTATTTCTACGTCTGAAATCGTTGCTATTTCCTTTAAGTTGAGTATAAGTCACAAGTGGGTGTATGTGGTTTTACATGCGCATTTTTGCGCACTTTTTTTTTCAAATTAAAGGAGTCATACTTTGGATGCAACACAACAACCTGTAAGCAGCAAAAGCCACCCAAAGGGGCTGTATCTGCTGTTTGTTACCGAAATGGCTGAACGATTCAGCTATTACGGCATGAGAGCACTCTTTACACTCTACCTCGTCGCCGCTTTTTTCGATGCCGGCACGTCCTCACAAATCTTCGGTTCATACACAGGTCTTGTCTATCTGACACCACTTCTCGGCGGCTATATTGCAGACCGCTACTGGGGTAACCGCCGTTCGATTATCGTGGGCGGACTTGTCATGGCTCTCGGACAATTCATGATGTTCCTGAGTGCATGTTTTGTCAAGCAAGCCATTTTTAAAGATGGCGGCGCCATCGATCCCAGCATTGACAACACACTTGCCACAACTCTGATGTTTGGCGGTCTTGTCGCTCTTATTCTTGGAAACGGCTTCTTCAAACCCAACATTTCAACCATGGTCGGGGATCTCTATGAAAAAACCGACAAACGAAAAGATGCCGCATTCACGATCTTTTATATGGGCATTAATGTCGGCGCATTCATTGCCCCGCTTATCTGCGGTACACTCGGCGAAGGCAAGTGGAACAATCTGGCTCCATTTAAATGGGGATTCCTGTGCGCATGCATTGGAATGCTCCTTTCCGTCTTGGTCTTCTGGCTTCTCAAAGACAAGTTCCTTGTCACACCAGAAGGACTTGGCATTGGCCTTCCACCAAAAGAATCCGAACTCTTAAAACAAAAAGACGCTGAAAAACTTGCTGAAAACGCAGAATCAGCCCCAGCTTCCGACACTGATAAAACAAATGATGAATCCTCCAAACCCGCTGAAGTCAAAGAAGAAACGGCAGCTCCTACAGCCAAAAACTCCCCGCTGCGTCTCGCTGGCTGCATCATAGGCGCACTTCTGATGTTCTTCTTCTTCTCGCCACTTAGAGGTCTGATTTTTGGCGATCCCATTGTGAATTCACTTCCGGATTACATTTCTGCTGCTGTGTTTTCACTGGCAATCGCTCTCCCGGTCTTTATCATTACCGACCGCACACTCACTCGCACGGAAAAAAGCCGTATCGGCGTTATTTATGTCATCGCTGTATTCGTCATTTTCTTCTGGTCTGCATTTGAACAGGCTGGCTCTTCATTGACGATTTTTGCAGACCGACAGGTCGATCGAACTCTGCCCGGCGGATATGTCTTCAAGACGTCATGGTTCCAATCGGTCAATCCCATTGTCGTCGTGACATTTGCTCCAATCATGGCATTCTTGTGGAAAAAACTCAGTGAAAAAGGCCTCGAACCTCATTCGGTTGTCAAACAGGCTTGCGGTCTTGCCCTTCTCGCCATCGGCTATCTCATCATTTCACTGGCAACAAAAGGGGCGGACCCTGGCGTCAAAGTCATGATGTTCTGGCTGATTACACTTTATTTCATCCATACAATCGGTGAATTATGCCTCTCCCCGATTGGGCTTTCGATGGTCAACAAGCTTGCTCCGGCTCACCTCGCTTCACTCCTGATGGGAGTCTGGTTCATGTCCAATGCCGCATCGAATATCCTTGCCGGAAAACTGGCCTCTCTTCTTCCGGAATACCATTACCCGCCTAAAACGATTTACAATACAGTCGTTACCCAGTTTAATGACATTTTCCCGAATATTCTCAACAAGGTGAATGAACTCAACCCAGGTCTGAACGTTGTCGTTCCTCAGGTTGAACCTCCTACGCCGAAATTCCTCTTTGGTATTGAAATCGCGACACTCGACGAATTCTTCATTCTGTTTGCCATTATGGCAGGCGGTGCCTCGATTCTGCTCTTCATCCTCTCGCCACTGCTCAAGAAAATGATGAAAGGCATTCAATAATTCAGACATTTGAAAATGAATTAAAGCCGCAGTTCGCATCATGCGCTGCGGCTTTTTTGTACAGGATGGGGTGTTTTTTTGTGAGGGGGCAAAGCCCCCAACGG
>JAZRWV010000315.1:0-2900 GCA_045599925.1 Myxococcota bacterium | reverse complement strand
CGTTGGGATACGCGGCGTTTCTCGATTTTGGTTCGGCCTGTGCCCTGCGGGCATACGGCCTTTTGGCGCATTTCTATTGCCATCCGGAACGGCAATACGAAATGCGCTCCTTACGCCATCCAGCCCACGACTTTTTCCATTTATGAAACGCTTTTTCATCTCACTGGTCTTCGCCTTTCTGACCTGCGCTTGCTCGGAACCTCAGTCTTTTCAATCCGATCCGTTCTGCACTTCATGCATCGAACAGGCCTGCAACAACGCCGTCGTCGATGACGCTTTTAAAGCTCATCTGAATGCACTCAGCGACGAAGACAAAGCCCAGATGACCGCACTTGTAGAAGCCGTTGACGGCTGTTTTGAACACCAGCCATGGCTCACTCAAATTGCAGATAAGGCTTATCAATCCTACGGATACGCCCTTTATTCCACCGAACGCCCCTGGCACCCAATCACGACCTCGCGCGCCCTCGATGACGTGCTTCAGGTCACGCAAAATCGCCCCATGGCACTCAAATACCTCATTCACTACGCCTCCAAATGGAAAGACAAGCCCTGGGCCGCTGAAAAACTCGCCGCATTAAGAGAACTCCCGGATGAAGACGATATCTTCACTCTCCTCGTTCAGACCGCCAGTTCCGAACAGCTCGAACAGCTCGCTGCAATGGAATCCAACCCGGCAAGAGATACAGCCCTCATCTATCGCTGGAAAGACCTCGGCGAAGAAACTCAGAAAAGAGCCCTCAGTGCCTGGGTTTCCGCCAAATGGACGATGCAGACCAGCGGTTCGGCTCAGCTTCCTCAATACCTCGCACTCGACTGGATGAAACGGCCATTTCCCGACGGCGTTCCCAATTTTACCGCCGTTTTATCCGTCGATTCCATTAAAATTCAAAATAACGAAGTCAAACGCCGGGACTGGATGGCTAAAGACGTTTTCAAATGGCCGCCGATGAAGGAACCCAATGCATTTCACGCCCGGGTCGATCTCAGCCCCTGGCTGAATACAGCCGACAATTACAAAATATCGGCATCCGCAACACTTGAAATCTGGGATCCCCAAACCTCTGACGAATGTCTGGCGCATGCAGAAACCTGTCAGTCGTCTCCAGTGCTTTCACTGCCCATCACTTATGACAAGACATATCGCGTATTTGTCGGCGTCGAAACCGGAGCCCCTCATCGCGTCAAGCAGGATAAAGACAATGCACTGACGACTCAGGCTTTTTCGCTGAATATATGCAGTGGCGAAACCTGCGTTCCCCTTTGGAAAGACGGTGCTAAAACCAAAGACCGAAGCACAAAACTCAGTGTCAGTCAGGGCAGTGACTTTTATCTGACCGCATATTCCGGAAATGCCGATATCCCCATTGCTTCGCGCCTGATGGCGCGTGCCGGAGAGGGCGCAGCCTGGCACGAAATCGCAACATTTTTCACTTATGCACCGATGGCTTATGATGTCCCGATGAGAGCAGATATTGCGCTTGAAGCACTTTGCGGCAAACTGGGCCCCTGCAAACTCGAACTCCAGCTCAAACCAAGCCTCCGCATGGCAAGACGTGATCCGAGAATTACAAATTACTGGGGATCAACGCTTGATCTCGGCTTTATTTCTTTCGATATGCTCAATCAGACGCCACAACAGCTGACCAATTAATTTCTGTGAGGAATCCAAAGTGGACTGCATACTTCTCAAAACACTGAACCGGGAATTCACCAATGAACGCGGTATCACCCGCATCATTCCTCACTGGGATGAAGAAGCACTCCGGGAATGTCCGACATGCGGCGGAATTAAACACATTGAAAAGGTTAGCCCAGAAGGCTACCGCATGGTTAAACCATGTCCGGGCATGTATGCGCTCAACCGCATCGATGCTTACAATCGTGCACATGTTCCTGCGCGGTTTATGAATGCCACGTTTGAAAACTATAAACTCGAACGACTTCGGGAAGCATCGAGTGTCAAAACGTTCATTCAGAAGATGAAAAATTATCAGAAAGGAGCATCAGGCTTTTTGCTTGAAGGCGGCCCGGGAACCGGAAAAACGCATCTTTTGTGTGCCGCCATTCGTTATCTGACGCTTGAACTTGGCGTTTCCTGTCTGTACGTTGACTATTCCAATCTTCTGAGCGATATCCGGGCCTCATACGGCCAGAATGTTTCGGAATCCGTTCATATCGATCCATTGGCCGACATACCGGTTCTGTTTATCGATGAACTCGGCAAAGGGCGCGATAAAAAGAACGATTTTGAGATCCGGATTATCGATGAAATCATCAACCGCCGCTATCTGAATCCGGATTTGACGACGATATTTGCGAGCAATTACCGGGATCGCGACACGAGCGGCTACAACAATTATGCGAGAGCCGGGTATGGCACCGATCCACGAAGCTGGGAAGAATACTCGAGAAAACGCTATAAAAGTGAACATTTTCCAAATGATCGTGCATTCATGGCCTATGTTGATCAGCTGATGAAAACGGATCACATCGAAGATCGCGTCTCGGATCGCACGGCGTCGCGCATATTGGCGATGGCGGCACCGACATTTATCGATGCAGTGGATTATCGCCGCGACGCCAGCCGCTAAAGAATCGGGATGTTCAAAGCCGGCCAGATATGAGGCTTTGTAATGAATTTACACAGGCCGGCCCATATTTTTGGCATTTCGTATCGGCTGAAAGCCGATAGAAATGCCGGCGCGCCGTATTTCGCGAATCCGCCAGTAATAACGCAGCCGGGGCTCTGTCCTGTGTCCTCAGTTCGCAATATGAAATGAACTTCGTTTCCCGAGCCGCCTCACCTCCTTGTCACTTCGTGACGTTCCTCCTCTCCATTATGGCGAGGAGGAATTTAAGGTAACATTTCATTTGCTCACTGGGCTCTGCAAAGCTAA
>JAZRWV010000314.1:0-32523 GCA_045599925.1 Myxococcota bacterium | reverse complement strand
GCCTCACCTCCTTGTCACTTCGTGACGTTCCTCCTCTCCATTATGGCTAAGGAAGGGACATTTTATCAATAAAACTGGTTTTCTAATACTAACCGAACGCCTTGTATCATTGTGATAGCTTGAAGGTATCCCCTAGACATCACAATGATTCCAGGCTTATTTACTGAGCCTATTTCATATCCCCCCATTCGGGCAATCATTGCGTGACAAAACTTAAGTGTTGTGTTGCCGAATTTTATAGCCATACGGCCTCGGTAAAATTGTTTATCTATAATTTGAAATGCCCTGATCTCAACGTCGTCGAAACAGGTTGCTGCAGGTGCATTTGGATTAGCTTCGAGTTGGAAATGCATTCTTGCTAGTTGAATTGCTGCAATTGCGGCTACACGTGCAGTTTTTTCAATCATTTCATAAGATTGAGCTTGTGTTTGCTCGACATTAGTGCCGCTTGATTTCCAAATTTTATGGAACTCCTCAATGCGCCATCTTATGGAATAATCGTCCAATACTTTTGACAATTCATCTGGAGTATCAATTGAGTAATTCAACCAAAGAAGCCATTTGACAGGAGTTACTCCTTCCGGCGGATTAAGTTCCTCAGCATAAACAACGGTTACCGGCCTTAACCACTCTTTAGGTTTTCCGTCTTTTAAGGCTTCCTTTGGATTATCCTTATATTTTTTAGGTCTTAAGAAAACCTTGACATTGGCCTGCTTCAAAGACAATGTGCACGGTCTTGTTTTGAGTTCAAAGCTTTTGTTGTGATTTTCTGGAACAGGAACACGAACTTCTTTTATGGCAATGTACTGAACATCTTTTAAATATTCTGTAACAGGTTTCTGGACTTTTCTTGCCTGTTTGGCTGTTTCGATAGATTCATCACAAACAGAACGCGTTTGAACGCCACGAAGAATAATCTTAACGCGATGATCTGATAAAATATCAATGATATTTGGACAGTCATAACCTCGATCAAAAAGGAACGTCGCTCGTGAGGCCAGTTTTCGTTTAACCAGGCTTTCAATGGAATCTTCAACAATGGATTTCCAATTTAAACTTTCACATTGCTCACTTGGTCTCGTCCAGTAGCTTTGTTTTAAAACACCGCAGGGAACTCTGTTTTCATCAAAAACAACGCTATTTTGAACGATAATCCCCCTCGCATGTGAATCATTAATTGCCCCAAGACCTTTATTGCCTGTTCTATCGGTAATGTTTAGGCTGGTGCCGTCAATCGCGCAATATAAGTGCTTCGCACTTTCTGCGTTCTGAACAGTCAGCTGTTCCGCATAAAACACTACATTGTCATAAAAATCGTCAGACTGCATAAATCTCTGGATAGTCTTGCGACAATAACCACATGATTTTTCAACAACTTCACTGCACTTTGTTTTCTTTACTGATTGCGATAACTGCATGCTTAATACCATTTGAATGATTTTCCGTTGTTCTTTGTAGCCCCAACCGGTTGGTAAGACATTCACAAATAATCCCTGCATTTGATGGTTACACATATTTCCTCACTTAACAAGTGCCTTCATTGGCAACCATCAAACGAATTATTGTGAATAAAATTCATCTATATTCACGATTTATGCAATATATTTTACATTTAAAACATTTTATGAATTGAAATAGCTTTTGTCCCTTCCTTAGCCCTTAACCTGAGGGTTAGAAACAGCCCCAAAATCAATGATATGTACCTCTGGCGTCACACTTTCATCCGTATAATTTAAAATAATGTTCGATGGTTTTAAATCGCGGTGAATAACAGGCGGTTTTGATTGATGAAGGTTTTCAAGAATGCCTAGCTTTTGATATAGTATTTCACCAATTTGTTCGATTCGAAAACGATGTCCCTGTGCTATAAATTTTTGAAGCGGCTCTCCCTCAATATAATCCTGAACGATGATGGCCATCGGCGTTTCAATATCGAGTATATCCCGCGCCTCGTAAAGCTTTGCAATGCCAGGAATATCAAGTCTTTTAAGAGTGTTTGCTTCACGATGAAACAAGTCATATAGTTTCCAATCTTTTACAGACTGAATGATGAGCTGTTTGATGGCAACTTTCTTGCCTGTTTTAAGATTTTCTGCCAGATAAACAGTTCCCTGCGAACCTTCACCTAGTTTTCTAACGATGCGGTATTTCTGCGAAAGAAGTTCTTTAAGTATATTTTCGGTGTCAGGCATGACTTGATTTTTGAGAGGAGAATTTATTGATTTAGTTTTGGCTTGCTATCCGTTGTGCTGCTCGCAGCACCTCGGATACGCTCGCCATTCGTCGCTATTGCATACGTGCCGAATATATTTTATATAAATATATCACATTTTCGACTTGGTGTAAAGCCGTGTGTCCGAACGTTTCTAATGTTCCGTAGTAATAATGCACCAAAGGTCTGTTGCGCGGGCGTATCGGCTGTTGTTCCGTTGTATGCAACGGAACAGTGCCGATAGCCTGCGCCAATGCCTTGCTATTGGCCGTTTCGGCCAATAGCAAGGCCCATAAAAAATTCTATTCAATATCGTACTTGCACGAACTGCTGGTTTGTCCAAGTGTTCCGGTTGTATATTTGAACTGAATTTCGATATCGGCGACGTTATCCCATTCAATTTTTGTATTTTCGCCAGCATTCGGGTCGAAAACCAGTGAATAGGTTGCCATCAGCGGATAACCTTTGAGGCCGGTGTAAGCCGTTCCGCCTGTAAATTCTGTTTTATCATTCATTGTATAAGTTTTGCCTGCAGGAACTTCAAAAATGCTCGCCACAAGCCCGTCAGAAAACGTTTTCGAGACAAATGTCGAATAACGTCCAAAAGACGTACGATTGCCAATGGATTCTACTATTGCATCGATTTTGTCATGACAGGACAAAAGCTGGCTCTGGCCGCCATAAAACAGAGAAATTACCGGCGAATAGTCTCCGGATCTGATAATTTCATGGCCGGATTTTGATATCATTCTGACTTTGATATCATCGATTTTGGCATTACACGAATTCGATATATTTGCGAATTTATCGGTAAGTGTAAAAGTGCCGCTGTAATAGTTGCCTTTGAGCACTTCGCCGACAGTTCCTGCAACGGAATAGCGAATTTGCGAACTGACCGGAATAGTTCCGACGCCCATCATTTCCTGAAGGCGAACGTCACTTGATTGATGGTTAAATTCAGTCGAAGCAATGTTGAGACGATTCTTGAGCGAGACTGTCACCATGTTGGATGATTGTTTTCCGGAGCCGCAATTGTTCGTCAAATCGTTGAGTTTTTTATAAATTGCAGACAATTCATTCGTTCCTCGAGCCATATATATAGAACGTCGGAGTTCAACAAATGGACGAACTGTCATATATTCAATGGCTGTTAGATAATCAGAAAGGTCGTTTCGCGCGTATTCGATATATTTTTCTACCGATTCGAGGTCTGACGCATATTGGAAGAAACTCGATGCTGACATCAGCAAGTCGCGATTGTCGCGGTAGCGGGCAGATTTGCTGTCGTATTGCGAAGCCAGCATTTCAGCCTGTTCACAAATGTTGAGATAGTGACTCAAGGCGCGGCGTCGTGCAATGTCCTTGGTCAGCACATTGGTTAATAACTGAATGAGATCAAGCGCAGAATTTTTGAATTCATTTCGTTGCAAATCGAAGTCAGAAATCTGTTTTGCATAGGCGTCTTCCTGTTCAGCCATTTCGAGTAGATTGGCGTTTAGATTCTCGAGTTCCGAAATTTTTGCAGAAATATCCTTGCCTGTCAATTCTTCATCATCGATAGATTCTTTGATCGCTTTAATTGTAGCTTTGAGATCCGATGCGATTTCTGCCAGTTTTGATGTGGTCAGTTTGTCATTGAGTCCAACTCCGAATGTAAAACCTGCACTGCTGATTTGATTGGCCATATCGACATAAGAAAGCAGTGAATTGGTTGAAATGATACCATTACGGGTTGCATTGATACTGTTTTGTGCAGGCAGCATTGCCAACTGTTCGATTCCATCAATCGGGTTATTCATATCAATGGCACTATCCCAATTGGCATTATAAATCATATTTTTGGTGCCATAATAAATCGTATTATATGAAGAAGCTTCTGTATTTAAGTTCAACACCATTTGCTGAATACTTGTCTTGGTGGATGATATTGTGAGTCCAATATCCAATGCAAGCTTGGGGGAATTTAAAGCATACCATTGGGTCACGGTATTTGCTTTGAGTTCAGCCAGTTCTTTGGCTGCATCTGTACTTAATTTCGTTTTTTGGGCTGCAGCTTTTACCACTTCAGAACTGTATTGCGATATTGTATCAAGGTTTGTGCTGATTTTCTTCAATAATTCGGTTTGTGAATCATTGATTTTATTCAGTGTGTCGGCATATCCCTGAAGTGTTGCCGAAAGATTGGATAGTTTTGAACGCATGACATCGTATTCAGCAACAGCAGTCTGATAATTGCGATCTGCTTCGCGGAATTTCTGAATTGCAACGCCAGCCTGGCTTGGATTTGCCGTTGATGTATAGCTGATATTATCGCCATTCAGACTTAAATCCCCACCGAGGCATAAATCCAGTGTTTCGAGTGTGTTGGATTTGCCTTCTTTAATTGCTTTATCAAAACATTTTTTGATATCCGCAACCTGTCGAATACTTGGCGATGTTCCGGCCGGAATGGTTTCGGTGAGCGGATCCCCTGGTTTTGTATTACTTTCGAGTGCAAAACCACAATAATAGGGGGCTGTATATATTTTGCATGTATCGATATTATTTTTACAGTCCGAGGGATAACCGCAAATATTCACGATTTCAGAACGCAAATTTTCGAGTGAAGACAAATAACTGTCGTTCACATTTAAGATGTTTTCTTTGCGTTTTTGCATATCGGAGAAAACAGTTTTTCGTTTTTCGACGGCTTTATCGATAGATTCCTGAGCAGCCTCTTTGACAGCCCCCAGTGCTGTTTCACCTTTTTCTGTGATAAGGCGCGTATCTTTGAATATTTCGCCATCTCTCATGAAAACAAGTGATTCAAACGGCTGATCGAGGGAATCGATTTTCATCATGACATCGGCGAGATTTGTACCGTATGCAGCATTCAAAGAACCTTGATCAGCTTTAAGGTTTAAGCCAGATTCAATCATACCGGCAAAATAGAGATCGAACAGATAATGTCGAAGTTCTTCTGCCGTTTGCACGCGTTCGGAATCGTTTTGAGACAGGACGTCATATCGTCTTGCGCTCAGTCCGAGGGACTCTGAAACATTTTGCCAGGCACTGCCCAGCTGGCTTAAAATTCCGTTTCTCGCGGCACTCAGAGCCGAAACATCCTTGCCGCTGTCATCTATCAGGCTTTGTGAGAGCATTTCCAGAGTCGTCTGCATGATTTGACGCCCCATGAGATTGCGCTGAACGTCGAGAACTTCAGAACGGTATTGGTTTAATAGCTTTCTATTGAAACCATCCATCGTGGATGCGGCAAATGACGAATCATAAACGGTGCCTTCCAGCCAGGATTTTCGGATTTCTGTGTCCTGATTCCACGCCAGATACTGATGAGCAAGTGTCGATTCATCGACAAGGGATGACCAGCTTTTGAGGATTTCTGCTCTTTGTTCGCCGGTTAATGTCTTGTCAGAAAGATAGATTCTCGAAAAGAGATCGGCAGCACAGACATATTCCGTGTGATCTGCACAAAGATTACAGTCAGATAATGCACATGTCTGGCGGAAATCCTCGAAATTTGTGATTTCTTTTCCGCAGACTTCGATAGAAACCTTTTCTGATGAAGTATCTGCGACGAGGACTTTCTGCAATACGGCAAAGAGTCTCGTGTCGTCTTCAGAAATCGTTTTTGCAGCCTGTTGCAGACAGAACAGCTGATTCTGAGCTGGTAGGCTCTCGAATTTTGCTAAATCTGTGGCAATTTCACACTCTGTGTATTGTTCACAAATCGACTTTTCTTCGCCTTCTAAGAGTGAACAGCCTGTTTGTGGAAATTCATAACCAGTCGTCATTAGTGAATGCAAATTTGTATAATTATCAGCAGAGCAGATTTTTATTGGCTCATCTTCTAGTGCTCTGAGCTCGGTATTTTCTGCATTTCCCGTATAATTGTGAACATTCAGTTCGTCGACATTCAGTTCGTCTGTTTTTTCGACACTGAATGCACCGGTCATTGAAGTTTTGTTCCATTCGCGTTTAATATTTTCCGGATTTGAAACATCAAAACTGCTTTCGCGATAGAGGCCTTCGAGCCGATCGACAACAGTTCCGTAAAATGTACTATTTTCTGCATCAAAATCGCTGAATTCGATGCGTAGGTTACGGTTGACTTTGCTCGATTTGTCGAAGAGCACACTGCCATACGGTGCAAAGTCATTGGTTGAAAACACTGTGGCAAAACAAGCTTTCTCATTTTTGCAGTTTGAAGCAATGTCTTTGTCGCTGATATCAACTTTGGCCCATGTTTCGGTAGGCTTATTGTCATTTCCAAGAGAAACGTTTTCAGGTGTAAAGATATCGGCACTGCTGACGGGGAAATACACAGTCAATTTCTGGATTTCATCAAAGGATTTGGGATTGGACGGGGTGACTTCGATGCCCATTCGAATCGGCAGGCTGATGCCGGAAAGAATTTCAACAGGATTGACGTAGCCTTGAAACATGCCGGAATTGTTTTGCACAGACTCAATGGTGACATCAAAATTGCCAGCATTGGTCACGATTTCGGCGACTTCCATGCTGTCTCTGTTATCGCGAAGTTTATTGTTTTGCTTGACTATTTTGGTTGTATTGACATCGAACTGATAGATATATGAATTGCCGAAACCCTGAGTCGGTTTTGCTTTTTTGAGAACAGGTGTGGCTGAATCATTTGTTTTGACGGCATAATAAATCGTTCCATGATCTTTGTCGGCGATAAATGTTGCGGATGTGTCGCCTTTTCGGATCACATTTTTGATGCCGTTTATGTTGAGATTTGAAATCTCGGTTGCTTTTCCGGAAGAATCCTTTGCTCCGACGACGGACATGGCAAAGTCTGCGTATTTATCGACGCGATTTTCGAGCATGGTTCTCAACAAATTGGCGTCGATTTCAGACAAATCAGTTCCGGCATCAGAAATTTTCTTTTCGAGGCTTTTGAGCTGAGTCAGATAATCGGCATTTGTGCAAATGCCGCGCGAAGCGAGGCATTGAAAGCCATTATCGCAGGTAAGAGCATTGTTATCGCATTCGACGACGCATTGGCCGTGGAAACAGAAAGTTCCGGATTTGCAGTCGGAGTGCAGAGTACAGTTGTTTTCAGAAGCGATTTCGAATGGGATTTGTGCAATATTTTCCGAGGGAGGAAGGGGTTCCGGTGGATTGAGGGGAACTGATTCTGAAGTTCCGGATTCGGAGCATCCGGTATTAAGAGCGAGCATCATAAGAGATAATGCGCAAATGAATTTGAATTTATTCATAACTGTCCTCGAGAGGAAGGAATTTCAGAAATTTAGGCACGGTGTATTGGCGCGAGCGCCAATAACCGTGCCGGGCGAGCGTATGAAATAGCGAGCCGCCTCAAAAACAAAGCTATTGAATATCGTATTTACAAGTGTTGCTGTTCATGCCGAGAGATCCCGTTGTATATTTAATCTGAAGTTCAATATCTGCGACGTTATCCCAAATAATTTTGCTATTTTCGCCTTCCTGTGGGTCGAAAACAATTGTATAGGTTGCCATAAGTGGATAGCCCTGAAGTCCGCTATATGCCGTGACATTAGAGAATTCAACATCATCTGAAAGTTTATAATTTTCGTATTTACCGACATCATAAATGCCGGCATTAATGCCGTCAGCGAATGGCTTTCCGGTAAACGTAGAATATTTACCAAATGAAGTTCTGGAACCAATAGAAGAAACGATAGCTTCAATTTTGCTATGGCAGGACAGAAGCTGTCCCTGGCCGCCATAAAACAGAGAAATTGAAGGTGTAACATCATTTGAACGAATTTTCTTTCCAGGAATTGATATAAATCTGACTCGAATTTCATCTATTTTTGCATTACATGAATCGGCAATATTCGCGAAATTCGATGTCAGGCTAAATGAACCGCTGTAAAACCCGCCTTTGAGCTTTTCGCCGAGAGTGCCGGCAGTCGTATAACGCGCTTGGGCATTGACTGGAAGTGCGCCTTTGGCGAGCATTTGATGAAAACGTTCAGCAGCAGTCAGACCATCGACACTGGCATCGGCAATATTCATGCGTTTGCGAAGCGAAATTGCGACTTTGTTTGTTGAAGGTTCGCCACTTCCGCATTTGTTCCGCAAATCGCTGATCTGTTCATAAAGCTCTTCGAAATCATTTGTTCCGCGAGCTGTATATATAGATCTTCGAAGCTCGACAAATGGACGAACTGTCATATATTCAACGGCAGTCAGATAATCGGAAAGATCATTGCGGGCAAATTCTATATAACTTTCAACATCTTCGAGATCACTTGCATATTGGAAGAATGCAGATGCAGAGAACATCATATTTGTATGTTCTTTATATCGCGCCAGCTTGCTGTCATATTGCCCGGATAATAATTGAGCCTGCTGGACAATTTGATAATAATTAAGTGCAGCTCTGCCCAGTGCAACCTCTTTTGTCAAAACCTGATCGACGAGTGAAATGAGATCGAGTGCCGCATTTTTATATTCATTGCGAAGCTTTTCAAGTTCCTGAATGTCTTGTAAATACTCGTTTTCATGTTCATTTTGATAGGCAAAAAGTGCATTGTTGTGTTCGAGTTCATTGATGAGTGCCTGAACTTCATCTGCACTGAGGTTATTACCGGAAACACTGATATTTGTTTTAATTTTGTCGATATTTTCTTTTAAATCTTTTTGGATTTTTGCTGAATCCAATTGTGATTTGAACGAAAGACCACTCGAAATAAACTGAACAGTACCGGTTGATAAGGTTTTGGCCAGGCTCTTATTGGCAGATACGCGATCAAATGCAACAGAAGCATTCAAAGCATTTCGCAAGCTGATCATTTGAGCCGAAACGGCTGTTGCACCGACAGAGGCACCAACTAACCCTGCAAATTCATAGTATTTAGCCGTATCTGCACTGATACTAGCCAGCATATTGTAGCGATTTGTCAGGGTGCTCAATGCATTGCTCGCTATTTGCGAAGCCGCAGTTAATGCTTCCCAGGCAATTAGCATTGATTTTTGTTCTTCATACGAATTCTGTGCAGATTTGAGTTCTTCTGCTGCTTTTTGGGCATTGATATCGACGAGTCCTGCATCAAGTGCTTTGATATCGGCCATATTATTCTGAATTTTCTCGAGGAGTTTGGCTCGATCATTGTACCAGGATTGAATGTTTTTCGCGTAAGCATCCAGCGTCACAAAATTGTTTTCAACCTTTTGCTTCATGACCTCGTATTCAGACAAAGCAGCGCGGTATTCCTGATCAGCTTTGCGATATGCCAGAATTGCAATACCGGCTTTGCTCGTGTTGACGTCATCCGAATAGCTGATGTCGTCGGAATCGAGTTCAAGTGCGCCACCGCCACACTGTTTGCTCATTGCTTCTGCAGACATCTCGATGTCATCTTTAGCTGCTTTGTCCTGTAATGCTTTGATACAATCTGCGTAGTCGGTAACCTGGCTTATGGTCAGACTGCTGTCGCCGGATTCGTCGATTTGAAGCGGATCAACGGGTTGTGTCGAAACCGATGAAAGCGAAAATCCGCAGAAACCAGGTTCTGTAAACAAAGCACAGGTTTTGCGATTGTCGTCCTTACAATCCGAAGGATAACCGCATAAACTCACAATTTCAGCACGAATTGATTCCAGCGCAGAGAGATAACTGTCGTTGACGGAGAGCACTTTTTTATTCTTTTCCGTCATTTGAGCGAACACTTCTTTGCGTTTTGTGACGGCACTTTCTACGGCTTCTTTTGCCGTTGTACTCACTCTGTCGAGTGCGGTTTCTTTCTTGTCTGTTTCAAGTCTTGTGTCGACAAAGATTTCGCCATCGCGCATGAAAACAAGCGATTCAAACGGCTGATCGAGGGATTCGAGTTTTGAAATGATGCTGGCGAGGTTTGTTCCATAAGTGGCATTTAAGGAACCCTGATCGGCATTGAGATTGAGATTGGACTCGACCAGACCGGCAAAATACAAATCAAAGAGATAGGGTTTGAGTTCCGACGCGGCTTTCAGGCGTTCAGCATCATTTTGTGTAATCACATCATGACGACGGCTGCTCAGACCGAGCGAACTTGCAACCGATTCCCAGACACTTCCCATTTGACTGAGAATGCCATTTCGGCTGGAACTCATTTCCGTCACTTTTTGATTGCTTGCATCGACAAGGCTTGAAGAAAGCATTTCGAGCGCAAGCTGATTGAACTGTTTGCCCATAATGCCGCGCTGAACATCCATGACTTTTGTGCGATAGTTTTCCAAAAGGTCCTGGTTGAAGTCTTCCATCAAAGATGCGGCAAAAGTTCTCGAATAGACAGCACCAGTCAGCCATTGTTTTCGAATATCGGTATCATCGTTCCAGGCCAGATATTGGAACGGCAACGAGTATTCGTTCACAACAGATGCCCAGTAATTCATTAGGGATGTCTTGTTTTCAATGCTTAAACCGCTTCCCTGATGATAGAGATTCGCAAGCAAATCAGCGGCACAGATGAGTTCAGGTCGCTCTTTGCAAAGTCCGCATGTCGAACTAGCACAAACATTTCTAAAATCTTCGAAATTGCCGACTTCAGTCCCACAAACTTCGACGACTTTATTCTCGGGATTGCTTGAAACATCTGCGACAAGCACTTGTTCCAAAACGTAGGAAAGACGCGTCTCGTCATTGTTGATTTGATTTATGACATGCGTCAGACAGTCGTACTGAACACTGGCATCCAGCGCAAGAAATCCATTCAAATCGAGCAGGTCATGGCATGTGTGAATGTTTTCGCAGGTCGTTTTTTCGATTCCTTCAAGTGAAGAACAATCTTGTGGCGTGATAAGGTCTTTAAAGGCATTAAACGCATCGTTGCTGCATACGACTTTTGGATTTTCAGAAATATCGCGAAGCCCGAGGTTATCGACATTGCTGCCGGCATAACTGTGGACAGAAACAGCTTCGGGATCAAATGTATCTTTATATACAACCATGAAATTGCCATCCATTTGGGCAACATTCCAGTGTCGTTCGACATTGCCATTTGCATCCATTTTGCTCTCGCGATAGAGGCCTTCAAGGCGATCGATGAGTTTTCCGGAAAATGACATACTGTCTGGCGAATAGTCATCGAATTCAATGCGGATGTTGCGGTTTACATGGCTGTCTTTATCGAAGAGGATGCTGTTGTATGGTGCAAAATCATTGGTTGAAAAAACGGCTGCAAAACATTCCTTGTCGTTGTGGCAGTTCGCCGCAATATCTTTGGAATTGATTTCGACAGAAGCCCATTTTTCAGTGATTTTACCCGAAGCATCGACATCGACATTTTCGGGCGAAAAGATATCGGAACCACTCACAGGCAGATAGACCGTCAGCTTCTGAATTTCAGCAAAATTCTTTGGATTTGCCGGTTCCGTCACAATGGCCATTCGAATTGGCAAATCAATACCGGACAAAACATTGCTCGGAACGACATAGCCACCGTAAATGTTGTGAACCTCGGGATGCTCCAGCAAAGCGGCTTCATAATTGCCAATGCCTGACACGATTTCCACGGAATCCATTCCGGAATCGTCCCTGCCGTCACGAAGAAGATGCTTTTTGCTTTGCGAAAGCGAAGTTGCATCGATATCAAACGAATAATTCCATGAACCATTGGCATTCTGAACGGCTTTTGCTTTTTTCAGAACAGGAATCCGGCCGTCATGCAGCCTGGCGAGGTATTGAATATCTCCAACGTTATTTTCGAGTGAAACCGTGAGTTTTCCCTTGTCCACGCTCATCCATACAGCTGTTGGAACGCGACTCGCCAGCGCAATATTGTTGACGTTTTGACTCTGAGTATTCTTTTGTCCGATGACGGTGGTCACAACATCGGTTGAAGTCATTGCCTTGTGTTCGAGTGCGGCCAGAAGGGCATTTTTTTCGTCCGAAGACATGCTTTCGCCGGCATCTTCGATTTGTTTCATGACTTTTGCGGCTTCAGCCACATATTCGTCCGTCACACATCGTCCTCGGGAGATATCGCATACAAAGCCGGAATCGCAGGAAATGCTTTCGTTGCATTCAATCGCGCAAAGTTTCTGGAAGCAGAATGAACCTTCCTGGCAGTCGGAATCCAGCGTGCAGCTTGAATTCGAATCCATGCTTCTCAAGACGTTTATATAGGGATCGTCAACTTTGATGGGGTCATCTTCCTTTGGTGGATTGACGGGAGTATCGGAACTTCCCGATTCGGAGCATCCGGCAGTCAGTGCAAGGAGCATCAGTGAAAGTGACCATACAAACTTTATTTTATTCATATATCTCCTTTTGAACGATTTTCGTTCTTATATCTTTTTCGTTTTTGGCGCATTGCTTTCGGCCTTCGGCCGATACGCAATGCTCGCCCGGCTATTGTCATACGCCGGGCGATTTTTTTATGAGTTCCATGCAAATAAATGACTTACTGATTGTTATGATTAAATATCGTAAGCGCAATCGCTGCTCTCCTGACCGAGTGTTCCTGTCGTGTAGGTGATTTGAAGCTCAATATCGGCAATATTGTTCCAGTTGATGTACTTGTTCTCTCCTTTTTCCGGATCGATTGCGACTGTATAACTCGCCATTAACGGATAACTTTTCAGTCCCATGTATTTCGTAACACCGGTAAATACCGTGGAATCAGAGATTTTGTAAGATGTTCCCTCGGGAACTTCATACACACCGGCGTTGATTCCATCGGCAAATGGTTCGGAATTGAATGTGGAATATTTGCCAAATGACGTTCTGCAGCCAACGGATTTAGTAATGGCCTCGATCTGTGCATGGCAGGACAGCAACTGACTCTGACCGCCATATATTAAAGTTATATATGGCGTAGTGTCCGCAGATTCGCGAATGGTTTTGCCTTCCATCGAAACGAATCGAACCTGGATTTCCTTAATTTTGGCATTACAGGAATTCGAAATATTGGCAAAAGTCGGAGTCAGGGCAAATGTGCCGCTAAATGCACTGCCATTTGCTAAAGACTTCGTCAAATCGCCAATGGATGCGTAACGAATTTTGGCATCAGCCGGTAAATTGCTGCTGTTAATCGAGAGCATCATCTTTTCTTCGGATTTCAAGTCATTATAGGAGGTCTCCGGGAATCCCATTCGGTTTCTCAAAGAAATCGTGACTTTATTTTCAGATTCTTCACCAGAACCGCATTTTTTCGTCAAATCATTGAGATTTTCGTACAACATCTCGAAATCATTCGTTCCTCTGGCGGTATAAATGGAACGTCTCAGTTCGACAAATGGACGAACGGTCAGATATTCAATCGCAGTCAGATAATCGGACAAATCATTTCTTGCATATTCGATATAGGATTCGACGTCTTCGAGATCGCGTGCATATTGGAAAAATTCTGAAGCAGAGCTCATCAAATCATTATATTTCTGATAGCGCTGGAGTTTAGCATCAAACATATCGGCGAGGTTTTCGGCTTCCTGAGCAATTTCAAGATATTCAAGAAGTGCCTTGTCGCGTTCAAGTTGTTTGACGTAAACCATTTTTTCGTAACCGAGCAAATCCATCAGAGCATTTTTGAATTCATTGCGTTGAATATCCAAATCCTGCATTTCGTGGTTGATCTGGTCCTGATATTCCATTTGCTTGAGCATTAATGCATTTTCGCGTTCGAGATCATCAATGATGTGCTGCATTTCTTCACTTGATAGGTCTTTGGATTCCATGCAAGCCGCAGAAGATGACTGGTTGCAGTTTTCCTTGTGGAGTTTGACAGCACTTTTAATTCCAGCCAGTGTTTCAGCTAATTCAGCTTTTGCTTTGGCTGCATCCACTTTATTTTCGCGCTGGAGTCGTTCGATCTGGAAATTAAACTGGGTTTGAACCTGGGAATTAATCGTATTCATTAAATTAGCCAGGGCTGTATATTTTTCGTTCAACATATAATTAGCGTTGATTTCTAAAATGGCATTTGTGGGAATGATATCAGTGTTGGTTGAAAAATCATTGAAGAAAAAGGATGCAGCACCTCCCCCGGCAACCATGAATTCCTGATAATGTTCTGCGTAAAACGTTACATTGCGTTCATAGAGAGCCATAATAATGTTTTTCATTCCCACTTGTTCCAGGGATTCAAAAGTAATACCGCCAGTCCTAAGCTGATTAATTAATATATAGCTCTGAAGTGCACCGTTTATGATGGTCGATATATCTGGCAAAATTTGAGAAGTTCCCGCAATTTTCATCCAGTTATCAAAGTTGTCTTTTTGTGCTTGATACTCAGCATATAAGCCATCAATGTTCGCATTTTCAACTTTGATATTGTAGGCTTCCAGTGCTTTTTCATATTTTTTAATGGTGTCAAGTGTGCTGGAAATGTTGTCAAAAGTTTTCATCATTGCATCATAGCGATTGGAAAGACTTTTGGCATAAGCATTCAGTGTTTCATTTGTATTTTGAATTTTCTGGCGATAAATGTTGTATTCGGCAACTGCAGAATCGTAATTTCTATTGGCAATTCTGAAATTTTCAATAGCCTGACCGGCTTTGCTGATATTTGAACCGTTATAACTTACAGGGATGGTCTCATTTCCAATTCCGGCCCCAAGACATTTTTCATAAGTTTCTTCAGTAACGTTTGATGCTTCGATCTTTCCATCCTGGTCCAGTTTGGAATTTTTCAAAATGCAATCGTAATAATTATCAATCTGTTTAACGGAAGATATCGTTTGGGCGGTATCAGCTTTGGCAATTTCACTTAAATCGACGCCCTCGGTTTCGAGGGAATCCAATGCAAAACCGCAGAAATATGGGGCTGTAAAGATTTGACAGTTTTCTCGCTGTTTTGCGGTTTTGCAGTCAGCCGGATATCCGCATAAATCAACCAGTTTTGTTCGCATGGATTCCAGCGAGCTCAAATAGCTGTCTTTGGCTGAAATGCGTTCGGCATTTTTCTTTTCGATGGCATTAAAAACTTCCGTGCGTTTGCTGACTGCTTTTTCGACAGCTGTTTTAGCCGTTGTTTTAAGCCGTCCGAGGGCTGTATCACTTCCGTCCTCGAGGCGTGTATCGGTAAAGATTTCGCCATCTCTCATAAAGACGAGGTCTTCAAATGGCTGATCGAGAGATTCCAGCTTTTCCATAATGGAGGCGAGGTTTGCACCAAAACTACCGTTAAGGGAACCCTGATCTGCCTTCAAATTGAGATGAGATGCGACAAGCCCCACGTAATATAAATCAAACAGATAGGCACGAAGTTCAGAACCAATTGTGACGCGTTCCATGTCATCCTGAGATAATACGTCGTATCGGCGAGCCATCAATCCGAGTGAATCTGACAGATTTGTCCAGGATGTCGCAATCTGGTTTAAAATTTCGTTGCGCGCGGAACTCAGTTCCGTAATGCCATTGTCTTTTGCATCTTCATTGCTGATAGAAAGCATTTCCAGAATGTTCTGATGGGTCAGCGTTTGAAGAATGGTGTGATGAACATCGAGGACTTCTGAGCGGTAGCGATTGAGTAACCCCGTATTAAAGGTACTCATTACGTTTTCGGCAAAAGTGTTTTCATACACAGCGCCAGTAAGCCATGACTTTCGGATTTCGATGTCCTGATTCCAGGCAAGATACTGTTCGGAAAGATTGGCTTCATTCATCATGGAAACCCAATTCTGAGCAATCGCCGTTTTGTCCTCTGTATTCAGACTTTTGTCATTTCGATAAAGAAGTGACAATAAATCCGCTGCACATGTGTACTCAGGATGAGGTTTGCAAAGATCGCATGTTGTATCAGCACAAAGTGTTCTAAAGTCCTCGAAATTGCTGACATTTTTATCACAAACCTTGAGATCTTTGATTTCAGCGGATGATGCATCCGAAATGAGAACATTTTTTAAGACGGCAGAAACCCGGCTTTCATCTGCCTGGATGGCTTCAATGGCTTTGTTCAAACAAAAGTATTTGTATTCGTCTGACGCATTTTCCCATGTTGCAATGCTGTTTATGCCGGTGCATTCAACATACTGATTGCACAATGCAATATCATTTTCATCCGTCAGTGTATTGCAAGCCACTTTGTATGGACTGACGATAAGCGACATCAACTCGCCGACTTGAGCATCAGTGCAGTTCAAATCTGGTTCTTCAGCAATATCGCGGATTTTTTCAGCAGCAGGCGAATGGGAATGAACCGACATTTTTTCCATATCGATTTCATTCGACAGTTTGGCGGAGAGCAGACCATGCATTTCGGTGGAATTCCAACGATAATTCATTTCATCGGATGGATTTTCTCTATCCGTCACTTCGCGATAAATGCCGTCGAGTCGGTCGATAATTTGTCCGGTAAGTTTATGATCAGTGGCATCCATTCCAGTGATTTCGATTCGGATATTGCGATTGACATGGCGGTCTTCATCCAGGAGCAGGCTGTTTGCCGGAGCATAATCGTTGGTCGAAAACACGGCAGCAAAACAGGGCATTCCACTTCGGCATGAAGCAGCATCATCTTTTTGAGCAATTTCGACACTGGCCCAGGTTTCCTTCACTTTTCCGTTGTTGTCCAACGCGACATTTTCGGGTGAAAAAACGTCTGCATTGCTGGCGGGAAGCATAAGTGTCATCGATTTGATATCATCAAAACTACGCGCGTCTTCTGGATTGACTTTAATTCCCATTCGAATTGGCAAGTCGATGCCGGATAAGACTTCTTTAGGAACGACGTGACCAGTGTAAATGCCGTTTAGTTCTGGTGCATCAAGCACGAGGAGATTGGAGTTTCCAATGCTGGAAACAATGTTGACATCAGTGTTTGATGATGTTTCTTTATTATCACGCAAGAGGCTTGTTTTCTGAATTTGCAATTCAGCTGCATCGATTTCGAATGTGTATTCGTAGTCACCATCGACTGTTTTAACAGAATTGGCTCTTTTCAGTATTGGCAGTTTGTTATCATCCGTTTTAACGGCATAATAGATGACGCCATAGTCACTGCGAAGTCTAAAGCTCACTTGCTGTTTATTGTTTTGAGGATCCAGTGTGATGCCAGCAGGAATACGGCTGATAAAATCGGAAATTGCAAGAGCCTTTTTTTCATTCTGGGCCTGACTGATTTCTGAATGTTCTTCGGCTTCCAGGTCGAGTACAGCTTTGGCAAGTGCGACTTCTTCCGGCGGCATATCAGTGCTGTTGTTATCAAGGTTTTGAATAGCAGTTGCGAGGTTTTGGAGATAATCTTCGCGGATACAGCGCCCTCGCGCGATCTGGCATGCATAGCCTTCATTGCACGACAATTCGTCGTTGCATTGAACGACACACTGGCTTTCAAAGCAAAAAGCACCTTCCGCACAGTCGTGATCGATCAAGCAGCCATGGGTGGAATGGAGTGCGTTGTCAACAGACATCCCATCATCGTCAATGACGATTGGAGAAACCGGATCGTCATTTTGAGGTGGCTCATACGGTGAGGATTCATTCGAACAGCCTGCCAATGCCATTGTCAGAATTGATAATGCCCAAATAAGTTTTGTCTTACTCATTATTTTCCTCTTATCACGAATCATGGATTCGTTTCGGATTCTCAAAAAATCTTAAATTTAGTCATTCAAAAGCCGAAGATATTTGAATCCTGGCTTATAAATCGTAGTTACAGACACTGCTATCGGAACCAAGAGTACCAGTTGAATAAGAGATCTGAATTTCGATATCTGCCAGATTTTCCCAGTGAATATTTGGATTTTCGCCACTTTCGGGATCGATCATGATGCTGTATGTTGCCATGAGCGGATATCCTCTAAGGGCAAGATAGGATGTCGTTCCTGTGAATTCAGTTCTATCAGAGAGGGCATATTTTTCGCCAGCCTGGACTTCATACACACCGGCATTTAAACCGCCGGAAATCGGATCCGAATGGAATGTGGAATACTTGCCGTATGTTGTGCGAGTTCCAATGGATGATGCAATCGCATCGATTTTATCGTGACACGACATCAATTGACTTTGACCGCCATAAATCAGGATGATTTTTGGGGTACTATTCGCAGATTCACGAAGCGCTTTGCCTTCCATGGAAACGAGCCGCACTTGAATTTCATCGATTTTGGCGTCGCATGAATTCGAAATATTTGCAAGCTTAGGTGTAAGTGAGAATGAAGAGCTTAAATATTTGCCGTTTGATATCAGGTTTGAAAGTTCTTCATTTTTGACATATCGCAGTTCTGCATCTGATGTTATTTGGCCACTTCGAGTGTTTAACATCATCTTGTTTTCAGCTGAAATGCCACCAAATTCATCATCGACAAGACCTAAACGATTGCGAACAGAAAGCTTTATTTGATTCTGCGAGCGAGTTCCGGAACCGCAGCGATTTGTTAAATCGTTTAATTGTTTGTAAATCATGTTCAAATCATTTGTGCCGCGAGCCGTATATATGGAACGTCTCAGGTCCACAAATGGACGAACGGTTAGATATTCAATGGCTGCAAGATAGTCAGAAAGATCATTTCTTGCATATTCCATATATTTTTCGACGTCTTCGAGATCTGCAGCGTATTGGAAGAAGCTCGATGCAGAACCCATTAAATCACGATATGTGTTAAATCTTGCCAGTTTGTTGTTAAATTGCATTGCCAGTTCTGAAGCATCCTGAGCAATTTTAAGATATTCTAAGTGTTTTTGAGCCACATCGAGGTCTTTGATATAAACCATGCGTTCAAAGTCGAGTAAATCGAGTGTGTCATTCAAAAGAGCATTGCGGCCGAGTTCCAGTTCCTCAAGTGCATGATTTCTTTCATTTTCATATTCGATTTGTTTGAGCAAAAGCTGATTTTGGCGTTCCAAATCAGCAATCAGATTGGTCATTTCATCGCTGCTCAAACTTTGGGATTCGGTACATGCTGCAGAGGAATTGCCTTCACATTGTTCTTTGTGAAGTGTGACTGCAGACTTAAGTTTGCTGATTGTTTCGGCCAGTTCAGCCTGAGTATTGGCTGCACTTATACTCATTCCTTTATTTAAAGCACCTGTTGCGAGGTTAAACGTTGATTTGACGAGCTCATTTGCATTTGTGGCCAGTGCAGCTTTTTTGCTAAATATGAATTTATCAGAAAGTTCTATCGATAAGTCGATAAATGTACCGATTTGAGCTGCTACATCTACGACACTTCCGTAACCTTGAACGACTATCTGTGGGGCTGCTGGATTGAATGTATAATAATTTATGCTAGCGCGAGAAATGGCGTCAATTGCTGTTGTAAAACCTATATAATCCATAAGTGCGGATGATGTTCGGCTGTTCATTGCTGCCGCGTCCCTTTCCAGCTCATCACCGCGATGGCTCATTTCGGATTCCATCATATTAAAAGCTTTTTTTAATGCCTGAACAGAATAAACGCCATTGAAGATGCCGCCAACTCCCTGAACGAAAGCCCAATGGGCCAAATCGGCAACTTTATTGTGATATTCTGCTTTTAATGCTGATGTTTTTTCATCATTTATTTTAATTTGGTAATTCGCAATTGCAGATTCATACTGTTTAATCGTGGTAAGATTATTTTCAATTGCAGAAAGAGTATCTGCCATATTGGTGAATTGTTCTGAAAGACTTTCTGCATATGCATTTAGAGTTTCATAGGTATTGTTGACTTTCTGAAGATGGATTTGATATTCAGCGCGAGAAGTCTCATATTCTAAAATTGCCTGACGGAGCTCCTGAATAGCTAAGCCTGCTTTACTGATATTACCCTCGACATCAGTACTCAATGCAAGACTGATATCGTTCAGATCATATCCAAAACACGAATGAATATCCGTTTCACTCATTTCAGAGAGTGTTCCATCTTCATAATGCGAATACTTTTCGAGACAATTATTTAAATCGGAAACCTGACTAATCGATGCCTGTGCCAATTCATGTGTAGAAGATTCAAATTTGGAAAGATCGACACCAGTTGTATCCGTAGATGGTATCGCTAAGCCACAGAAAAAAGGTGCCGTAAATAGCTGACATGTTTTTCGTTGTTCTGAAGTTGAACAGTCTGACGGATATCCGCATAAATTGACGATTTGAGTTCTCATATTTTCAAGAGAGCTCATATACCCATCTTTAATGGTCAGGATTTCCTGGTTTTGTGCATTGATGGCGTTAAAAACATCCGTTCGTTTCTGTTCTGCTTTTTTAGTTGAAGATTCTGCAGCAGACTTGACTCTTCCCAGAGCTGTTTCGTCGCTATCAGTTTCGAGTCGTGTATCGGTAAAAATTTCCCCATCTCGTGAAAACACGAGATTTTCAAAAGGTTGATCCAACGAACTGAGCTTACCGATTGCGCTGGAGAGATTTGCCCCAAATGCACCATTTAATGATCCCTGATCTGCTTTAAGATTGATTGTTGAAGCGATCAAACCACTAAAATAGAGATCAAAGAGAACAGGTCTTAATTCAGCTGCGGCAGAAAGGCGTTCGCTGTCATTCTGAATGAGGACATCGTATCGTTTGGCGGCCAGACCAAGACTGCTTGCCGCGGATTCCCAGCAACTGGAGAGATCACTGAGTATTCGATTGCGCAGAGAACTGAACTCATTCACATTTGTGGCATCAGCGTCGGCAGTACTGTGCGAAAGCATTTCAAGTGTACTCTGAACAAACTGCTTCCTCAAGACACTTCGCTGAACGTCGAGAACCTCGCTTTGATACCGTTTGAGCAGTGTTTTGTTATGAGAATTCATCGTTGCGGCAGCAAATGTACCGGAATAGGAAGCTCCCGTAAGCCATGACTTTCGGATTTCTGTATCCTGATTCCAGGCAAGATATTGCTGCGCAATATATGATTCCTTCATCATGTTTATCCAGCTGCTTGCAAGACTGGATTTTGCATCAGAATCCAATAATTTATTTTCTTTATACAGTTTTGCCAGTAAATCACTTGCACATGATAATTCGGGTCGTTCTTTGCACAAATTACAGTTTGAATCGGCACAAGCTGTTCGAAAGTCTTCAAAATTGTTTATCTTTCTACCGCAGACTTCAATTTCTTCGGTATTTTCTTTTCCAGAAGCATCAGAAACAAGTACCTGTTCGAGAACATAGGAAACGCGAGTTTTATCCAACAAGATTTCATTTACAGCAGCTTGAACACAGAACAATCTATCATCCAAAGAAAGAGCTTCATAAGAGGCTAAGTTATCCACATTCTTACAAGTCTGATACTTTTGGCACAACAAAGCATCATTTTCTTCCAATCCATTGCATCCTTCAGTCCATGAAGTTTTGATATATTTCATCAATGCTGAAACATCATCGCCCGAACAAATTTGAATAGAAGCTTCACTGATGTCACGCATTTTTAAGTTTTCTGCCGCATGGTTGTGACTTTTCAAGTCTTCCGGCAATAAGGATGTACCCACAACTTTAAAATAACCGCCAAGTTGAGTGACATTCCATTGTTGTTGTTCATTACTGATATTGCTCGAAGCGGATTCTCTGAAAAAGCCTTCAAACTTATCGGTAATAATACCGGAAAATGTCGTATTTTCTGCGTCAAAGCTATCAATTTCCAGACGGATGCTGCGATTGACATGATCATCTTTTGATAAAATCATACTGCCAGCAGAAACGAAGTCATTTGTAGAAAAAACGGCTGCGAAACAAGCTTTTCCGTTTGTGCAGTTTGATGCATTGTCTTTTTGAGCAATATTGACGCTGGTCCATTCTGTTATAGTGTCTGTCGATTTTACATTTTCCGGTGAAAATATATCAGTATCACTGACAGGCAAATACAATTTTATCGATTGTATTTCGTCAAAATTATGAACATCATCCGGAAATACTTCGATAGCCATTCTGATGGGTAAATCTATTCCAGAAAGCACACTGAAAGGGACAACCTTTCCAGAATAAATTCTGCTTATTGAAGGTGTTTCGGAAAGAAGTACGGATTCGTTGCCCACACTGGTGACGATATCGAGTTCAACAGTATCGAGTTCTCCGCCATCACGCTGAAGATGTTTTAACGATCTGACAGCTTCATCCGCATTCACATCAAGTGTGTATTGATAACTACCGTTTGCGGTGCGAATACCTTTGACTTTTTTCAAAACGGGCAGTGAATTTTCCGATGTTTTAACGGCATAAAATACAGGTCCAACAGAATTGCGAACTTCAAAGGATAGGCCTGTTTTTGCATTTTCACGATGAATTTCATAAGGAAGACGCTTAATGAACTCGACATTCTGAATTTTTTCACCAGCTTCGTTTTTCTTTCCTAAAACAGAGTAACGAACATCTGAATTTTGTGCGGCCTGTAAATCAAGCTCTGCCAATATCATGGCTTTTTCCTGTGGTGACATGGGGGATTCAGGTGTATCCATTTTCAGAGCTTCGGCGATATTCTGCAGGAATGATTCGTTTACGCATCGCCCTCTCGACAATTGGCAGGCATATCCAGAGTCACATGTCATGGATTCATTGCATTGAACGACACATTGTCCCTGAAAGCAGAAAGCACCGTTTGTACAGTCAGCATCAATCATGCAGCCGGACCATGAGTTAATGCTTTTTGAGGTATCCAACACAATCTCTTCGCCTGGGCCGATGGGGGCATCATCTTCAGGCGGATTGCTTGGATTGTGAGTTTCATTATCCGAACAGCCGGTTGCCCAAATAAGCGCCAGAATTGAAATAATGCTTGCGAATTTCGTTCTTCTCATTGCTGATACCACTCGATTTACCTAACTATTTGCCAGATAATAAAAAAGCGCCTCAAACTCCAAATAACCCTTCGTATTTGGAAGCTGGAAGCGCTTCAACGTATTTTTATAGCACTAATTGTTATGATTGCAAGAGGGGGAAATGAGATGGCGTAGGTTTGTTCAGCAGGTATCAGACCGTGCGTCATCTAAGAGCGATGGCGTTGAAACGGATCCTATAGGGAAACTCTGAATAAAAATTAATAGCTTTATTTTTCAGGGGCTTTGCCCCAAACTCCACTTAAGGGCTAAGCCCTTAAGAATCCGTAATATCTTAAAGATCTATAAGCATTTTGCGGTGCCTAACCATCTTGCCTCGCCGGGGCCCCACTCGGCTCTCTTCAATTAGTGCCTTAAAATATTGTTTTGTTCAGAGGTTCCCTAAGAACGATGGTGTTGAAGCGGAGCCTATATAAGGTGAGGCGTATTTATAGTTTTTGCGAAGCAAAAGTATAAATAGCCGAACCAGCCGCAGCGTATCGGCCTTTTAAGGCCGATAGCGCGGCATATAAAAAATTATAAACTTTTTATGAGTGCAGAAATTTCGAAATAATCAGCAATTTTTTGATTGAGAATTCGAGTTTTATATATATATTGTGCGTCTTCGCCAATTTTCATGCAGTGAATTTCATCGACAGGCGCAAGTTTTTTGAGGTGTGTCTGTTCCTGCTCGGAAAGCATGGAAAAGCAATGCTGAAGAAGTGTTTTAAGAGCTTTGTCCCAGTCGATGATTGCGCGAGCTTTAAGGGGATAAAACGATTCGGAGCGCTGGTTCCAGTCGGGATAGAGTTTTCTGGCCTCTGTGCGGGAAATGAGCATATTTTGATAAAATATTCGCAATTCGTCGCGTAGAAGTGGGTTTTTTGTTTTTTTTCCGACTTCGGCAATTCGTGTGAGTGCGGTGTCGTATGGATCGTCGACGATCGTCGGTGTTGTATCTGGTGCAGATGAAATATGCTGATGATAGGCTTTGATAATGCGGTCTGCTTGGAAATGAAGATCGGACAGATTGCCGGATTTGACGAATTCAAGTGGATGAGTGTGTAGCCAGGCTTCGAAACCGTCGGAAAAAATACAGAACGGCACGCCGGATTCGGCCCACTGAAGCGCATAAAATATATCAGTTGCGGAGAGCTGACGCGTTGGAAAGCGCTTCCAGACCCATGATTGGATATCGCGCAGGAATTCGGTGTGTGGCGTATTTGGGTCGTTCATTCGACATCCTCATCATTGTGAGAAACGAGCATGCCCATGCTTTTCATTTCAATGCGTGCGGCCTGATAAAGCGTGTCCTGATCGACGATGCCGTTGGTTGATGCGGCAATAAAAGCGGCTCTGAGGACGGAATTTTTGATGTAACCGCCTGTGATTTCAAATTCTGTAGCGAGTTCGCGATAATCGATTTTTCCTTTAGGAAGTTTTGAAGAGCGAAGCATGGACTGCCAAAGTCTTGCGCGTTCGGCTTTTGAAGGTTTTGGGAAAGAAACGCGAAGCGAAAGACGTCTTGCGAAGGCTTCATCGATTCCGGCCGGGAAGTTTGTGGTCAGAATGGCGACGCCGGGAAAACGTTCGATACGCTGGAGGAGGTAGTTGACTTCGAGATTTGCGTATTTGTCGTTTGAATTTTTGACGTTTGTTCGTTGTCCGAAAAGAGAATCGGCTTCGTCGAAGAGGAGCATAGCCTGAGCATTTTCGGCTTCGTTGAAGATTTGGGCGAGATTTTTCTCGGTTTCGCCGACGTATTTTGACATGACGCGTGAAAGATCGACCTGATAGATATCGATTCCAATTTCATTGGCGATGAGGGCAGCGCACATACTTTTACCGGATCCCGGAGGGCCGTCGAAGAGGGCGGAAAGGCCGATATCGTGGCCGAATCTGTCACCGAGTCCCCAGTCGTCAAGAACGCGGGCTCTGTATTGATATCGATAAACGATTTCATGGAGCTGCATTTCGACGTCCTTGTTGACGATGAGATCTTCCCATTTATAGGTTTTTTCAATGAGTGTGGCATGTTCGCTGAGACGGTGCCGCATTTGTTGTTTGACGGCGCCGATGATGTGATCGGTATTGACGATGTTGGAGGGTTCAGATTCGTAAGCAGCAACGCAGACGGCATCAGAAATCTGCCCTGGAGTGAGATGGAAATTTTCGGCGTATGCCTGGATATCGCAATTTTCGTCGCGTTTTTCCGGAGGAAGAGCGATTTCCCACAACTTTCGGCTCGTAATGTGATCGGGCATGGTGAGGCGCAAAGCTTCGACATTGCGAGTATCGAGGCGAGGCGGGAAAGAAACGCTATTTTGACAGGTGATGATGATGGTTTGAGGATGCCATGCGAGAATGGAATCGAGCACACGACAGACGTTGAGATGAAGCGCTGTGATTTGTGCATGGAAATTCGCATCTTCTGCAGTTGTTGGGAGTATCAGAGTTTCCCAGCCATAAAAGCAGACGATGGCGTTGTGGAGCATGGCTTCGCGGCATGCGACACTGACACCGTAAGCAAAACTTTCGAACGATTCCTGAACGGCTTTGATATCGACGCAGAGCAAATCTCGGTTGAGCATGGCGGCGACTTCCTGACCGAAACGGCGTTTTCCTGCACCGGATGGGCCTGTGATATAGCAGAGAGGAAGCTGTTTTCCAGTGTGGAGGAGTGCACTAATTTTGTCAATTCTGGAATACCATTCTCGATGCTGTCTTTCTGTGAGCATCGTTTCTGTATTGAGCGATCGTCGTGAACGCAGTTCTGTGTAGGCAGCGAGTCTTGAATCGATCATTTCGATGCCGCCGATAAATGACTGGATTCGCATTGGAAGCGTGAGAGGCTGTTTGTTCGGCGGCAGAATGCTTGAGGTATATTGGATTTCGATAAGACCTTCGCCGATGAGGAGGCTTCCCGGGGAAATGAGGCGGTTTAGACCGGCTGTATTTCTGCTGTTTTTTGAAAAGATTTCGATAAATAGAGCGAGAGTAGGATAATCGCGTTCAAAATGGTTCTGAATGAATGCGTAAAGTCTGGAAAAAGATGGATTAAAAGCAGGAGCAGCGACGATGAGCAGCAGGAGATACTGAGCATCATCGAGTCTGTACTGTTGTTTGAGAAACGCGAGAGGGGCGGTTGTGTCAAAGACGGTATGGTCGCGATAGAACTGTCTTCTTTTGTGTTCGACCTGAGCGAGTCGAGCTTTTGCTTCGACTTCATCGAGTGTTGGATCATTGGCAATTTCGTCCTGTTCATGGAGTCTGGCTTCGACTTCCTGTGGATAAACGACAGTTCCCGGACGAAGGTTTTCAGCACCTGGCAGGAGGCCTGTTGCCTGCATTTCTCGAATTCTGACCAATAATAGAGCGCGCAGCCATTCGAGTTCGAGTTCGAGATGTGAAATCATTGGATTTGAAGGCAAAATCGGTGCGGTTGGGAACTGCATTGGAACCTCTGAAATGAGGATGGGCTGGGCCGGAGAGAAGACAAAATGAAAAAAGACCAGATGAGGAAATCGAACCTGAATCTGGTCTTTTAGAATAATTTCACCGCAAGAGTGAAAGATTATTTATTAGCGAGAGTAGTAACGAGGCCATCGAGGTTTGGTTTTGCAGCGATGTACTGAATGTTATTCATTTCACTGGCGAGTTTTTTATTGAGGTCTTTAATGGCCTGAACATCGTCTTTTGTACCGAGCAGGGCGAGAGCCTTTGTGCCATAGAGCTGCCCGAAGACATCAAGATTCTTGTATTCGTTGCAAACGGTTTCAAAGTATTTGTGATCACCGGAAAGACCGAGCTCGTATATAGCTCTGACTCTTGCATAGCTGTCCATATCGGGTTTTAATTTTCCGGCATAGCAGTCAACATTTGTCTGGCATTCATCAGCGAGTTCAAAAGCGGCTTTAACGTCATCAATACGTTTGTATACGTTGTCATTGTAGTGGTCTTTCTTGACTTCGCCTTCAGCGACCTGAGGCACATAGAATTCCTTATCAGGCTGTTTCATGGCGTTGAAAGCGGCCCAAATCGTGTTTGTGTCACCAGGTTTTGAAGTCACAGCGCAGTATGTGACCATATCAGTGCCGATCGAAGAGCGAGCGAAAGGTCTCCAGGTTCTTTCATCGATGAATTCTTCGCCTTTCAGGGTTTCGATCATTGCGAGGACTTCAGCATTTGAGAGGAGGTCATTTTCGCGCAGAGCGCGGAAGGCGTTGACGCGCTGAGAAACTTCGATATTTGTGGAACCGGTGAGTTCGATGGCGTTTTTGAATTTTGACTGATAAGGTGTTGTCCAGTTAAAGATGTCGACGAGAATTTTTTTAGCTCTTTCGTTATTTCGGATGCCGATATCATTGATAGCGAAGAGGGTTGACTGAGCAGCGACGCCGACGAGGCCAGCCCACATCTGCCATGCTGGGTCAGTATTTGGGCGAATGGCGAGGGTGCCAGGAACGGGAATAGTTCTGGTATTTTCGAGGTAGTCGAGCATTGGGTCAATAGCTTCCTGATATCGATACATTGCGAGGGCATTTGCGGTGTTGTTTCGAATGGATTCAGGAGTGAGGGTATCGGGATGAGCTTCGACATAAGCCATAAGATCTTTATTTTCGAGCTTATAGGCTGTGAGGAGCAGGGGCGCGACATCAGATTTGTCAAGTGCGAGGAGAGCGCGAGTGCAGTTTGTGGTGAGAGTACGTCCGACACCATCCTGATGATAAACGACCTTCATGAGTGTTTCCCGGCCATTGGGATCAGCCTGATATGCGAGGACATCGCAGCTGGTTCTGAGGAGGACGAAAGGTGTTTCATCGAGCTGACCGTTGAGGACTTCGATAGCTTTTTGAGTGATGGCAGGATTTTTAAATGCAGTACCTGTTTCGAGGACGACACGACGAACTTCAGGATTGATACCGACTTTTTTATCATCCCAGCGGCTGAGAAGGATATCGACGATACCGGCATCTTCAGTATATTTTGCGCCGATAGCAGCCTGCATGACCTGTTTATAGTCTGGAGATTTAGCTGCTTTGACGAGAGAGTCGTGGATTTTGTCTTTATTTTTTGAGGATGCAATTGCAGAAATGACGTCACGGTCAAAGCTGCTTCCATCGGCATAAAGTTTAATCAGTTCGTCGAGGTATTTGTTCACTTCTTCCGGACGAGTTGACATACCCATAATTTTAGGGATGGCTTTATCGAGTTTCTGTCTTGAGCTGAGGGCTTCTTTCATACCTTCTTCAGTGCTGACATCAATCTGACTGCAACCAGAAAAAATGCCGAAGCCGGCAGCCATAAGAGCAAGTGCTAAAAAGCGTTGAATCCCGCGATTCTTCATTGTCATGTTAATCTCCATAAGTGATGATTCACTATGCCCACAATAAGGCCGTAATATCATAATGTGACTGTTCGTTATCGTCAATCATTTTTGAAAAAGCACCAAGATTGCAAATAAAAGCTCAATAGATTTGCCCTGCATGCAAAAAACTGTTGTTGCCATGGTAATACAAGGTGTAAAACTATGCGGTCAGTTTCTGAGGGGTACTGGGACATCCCTCATGATGATTTTCATTGTTTGTTGTCCCTTTTTGAGAGGTTTTATGTCAGGTCATAATAAATGGAGTACTATTAAGCATAAAAAAGCTAAAACAGACGCCGCACGTTCACAGTCGTGGACAAAAGTCGTCCGTGAACTCATCGTCGCCGCTCAGGGCGGTACCGATCCGGAATTCAACTCCGCTCTCAGACTCGCTATCCAAAAGGCCAAAGCCTGCAATATGCCCAAGGATAACATCGAACGCGCGATTAAGCGTGGTTCAGGTGAAGGTGAGACAGTTCATTATGATCAGAACGTTTACGAAGGTTATGGTGCAGGCGGTGTCGCAATTCTCATCGATACCCTTACTGATAACAAAAATAGAACCGTCGCCAATATTCGCTCCATGTTCTCCAAAAATGGCGGTCAGATGGGCGAAGCCGGCTCCGTCGCCTGGCAGTTCAAAACCCTCGGTCAGATTACCCTCGAAGGCGACAACGATGCTGATGAAGTCATGATGGCTGCTCTCGACGCCGGCGCTGATGACGTCAATGAGGACGGTGTTATCATTACTGCGCCTAGCGATGTCGCTTCTGTCGCGAAAAAGCTCGAAGAAGCCGGTTACAAAATCGAAAACTTCGAAATCACCAAAGTTGCCCAGAACCACATTAAAGTCGATGAAAAAGCTGCTGCTTCTATCATGAAACTCTGCGGCATTTTCGAAGATGATGATGACGTCCAGAACGTCTATACCAACGCCGATATTTCCGACGAAATCATGGAAAAACTCGATTTATAATCGTGGAATTTCGATGCTTTTAGCCTGCCTTCGGGCGGGCTTTTTTTTACTTTTTCAAAAGCGCGCCTATTGCTTTGCAATACGGCTCGCATCGGCTCCGCTATGGCCTCTCGGCCATACGCTCCGCCTGCTTTTCATGGATGAACCCTGCCAATGACCAGAATTCTCGGCATCGACCCCGGCTCCCGTTATATGGGTTACGGCGTCATCGAACTCAACGGTTCCCGCCTCAAATACGTCGACGCCAACCGACTCGTCCTCGGAAATGCACCCTTCACCGAACGTCTTCTCAAAATCGACGTCTTCCTGAACGAATATCTCGAAAAAATGCAGCCCGATGAAGCCGCTTTTGAGGGCATTTTCCATCAGAAATATGCCGATGCCGCCATCAAACTCGGTCACGCCAGAGGCGTCGCCATCGTCGCATGCGCCCGTTTCGGAATGCCTCTCTTCGAATATTCCCCCACCGATGTGAAACAAAGCATCACTTCCTTCGGTCACGCCGAAAAATCTCAGGTCGCCAGCATGGTCCGCATCCTCCTCGGCGTCCAAAATGAATGGCCCGTCGACGCTTCCGATGCACTCGCCATCGCCATTTGTCACGCCCATCGCCGCTGATCCTTCTCTCTTCATCATCCTTTATGCAACGCGGTATGTTCCGCCTCTGATGCCAAGGAGCTTATATGCTGCCTATCCCAATCATTGCATTCACGATATCTGCAGCAAGTCTCGGTTTTATGCGCCTGCGAAAAAAGATACAGTCCGCAGATAAATATCTGCTCATCCAATGGTGCAATAAAATTGGCATCGACAGCTCCGATGATAATACATTCGATCCCAATGCCCTGGCCAAGAACGATGAACCACTTCTCATTCACGCCATTACACACGGCATAAATATCGGCGATTTTCAATACGTTTATTCACTTCTTGAACTCGGTGCCAATCCGAATGTACATGACAAAACCGGCAGATCAGCGCTTTCTATTCTGATTTCTCATAACTTCGACAGCTCGCTTTTTTCAGAACAGAAGGCTTTACTGTCCTCATTCATCAAACATGGCGCAGATGTCAACATTCTGAATTCATCCGGCAAAACCCCGCTTTTTTACGCAAAATGCGATGAAATTGCCTCTATACTCCTCAAAGCCGGTGCCACCCCCAACGCATTTGCATCCGACGGAACCCCTCTGCTCACCTGGGTACTTCAAAACAACGCCCCCGACGTTATGCTGATTCGAACATTACTCCAGGACATTGGAAACCCGGATAAAAAGGATCCCCTTGGAAATTCCCCATTATTTTATGCAAAATCCAAACAGATCATCAGAGAACTGCTGCTGGCCGGCGCCGATCCCAATTCGCGTTCTGCGGATGGCACGCCGATTCTTATCAAGCTAATCCGCGACAATGCCCCCGTCGAATGCATCCAAACCCTGCTGGAACATAAGGCCAATCCCAACATTAAGGATGCCGACGGCAAAACACCCTACGACTATTCCGATGACTATTCTCAAAAAATTGCTTTGCTCATACAGCTCAAAATAGCAGGTGCTGACATTCCATGTGATAATCCGGTGGTAAATCCCTACGGCTACACCATGAATGACTATGAAAAAAATCCATTGTTAGCCATTAAAAAGGCAATCCGGCGAGATGATATCGTTCAGGTTCAAAAACTGTTGTTATCTGGTATAAACGCGAATTTTCTGATTGAGCATAACTCGAGTAGATTTTCCTTACTCCAGGAAGCTGCATATCACCGTGCTCCGGCTGTAATGCAGCTGCTCATTATGAATGGTGCTGACGTTAACTATAAAGGAGATTATCTTACTCCATTCGAAATCACCTTAAGTTCTAATGATCTGAAGTGTTTTCTAGCACTGATACACACAGATGCCATTAAAAATGCTACGTACTTCAGTTCACAGAACCCGGATATTATTGAACTGTATTATCAATTAACGAATATCAGAGATATGCCGCTCACAACACTCGAATTAATAAACAGGCATTACTGTCATCTGAACAAAACTTTTACCAATCAGGATTTTGAATTTGCCAGACTTTATGGCGCATTGTCACTAGATGATGCACTGTTAAAGGCTGTCGAAACGTATGACACCCTCGCAACCAGACTTCTTCTGGAAAAAGGTGCAAATCCAAATGCTGTTTATCACGACATATATTTCAATGGCTGGCCGTTGTTAACAATGGCTGTTCAAAATAATGCCCCGGAAATTATCGATCTGCTTGCTGAAGCCGGCGCTGATGTAAACACGGATAGCCCTATAGAGTCAGCCACGATACAAAATAAAACCGAATGTGTCCGCGTTCTCCTCGAACATGGCGCAAACCCAAAAAACAGTCTGCTTTTCTTAACCGAAGTAAATCTCGAACTCAGACGGCTGTTGCTTGCTGCACAAAAAAGTTAAGCAGCTGCAGAGAATCATTGCAGCCCATTCTGCCGGTGTGTATGCGCAGCATAGCACCGGCCTGAGGCGTATTGGCCCGCAGGGCCAATAGCCGAAGCAAAATAAAAAAAGACGCCGCAAAGGGCGTCTTCATATCCGTATCAGGGATGGATTACATCGCCGGAATGCTGTTCAGGTCGAGATTCTGAACATCAGCAGTGGCATAGTTCGTCATCGTGACGTTCTTGTTCTGATCAACAGTCACTTCGCCGAGAACGACGCCGTCATGTTCAACGATCATGCGGTTTTCAGCAACTGCTGTGAACTTGAGGGATTCACCATTTTCGCCCATTGCGGTGATCGTGCCGTCATCGCCGGGAATGTACTGAATGTTGTTTCCGATGGGGTTTGAACCCATGAAGAATTCGATCATATTGATGATCAGCCAATCGGCGAAGATGAAGAGTTCGTAGGCGGGAAGAATGGTGAAGCACCACATGACGAGTGTCTGGACAAAGACGTTTGAATGGACGTTTTTGTTGAAGTTCCAGAGAAGGCGTGTGGCACCGAAACTACCAAAGCATCCGTTCAGAAGGCCGGCCAGAGCGAGTGAACAGGCTGCAACTTTAATCCAACGTTTCATTTTAACTCCTTGAATGGTTAAAAAAAATAGCGTGTTTTCACACACGATCTGGCAGTTTAGTAGAATTTTTGTGGTATTTCAATGTGCATGTCACAAAAAAGTGCGCGGCTGGTAACTATTCAGCCGGGGGCTCTTGGATAGAGGTGGATACACCACGCCGTTGACAGCATCCGTAAAAATAAGCTGCCTATCTGTGATGATGTGGGATGAGTTGGATTATCAATTTAGTTTGCCCAGATTGGGGATCCCTC
>JAZRWV010000313.1:0-26715 GCA_045599925.1 Myxococcota bacterium | reverse complement strand
TTGCAGCTTAAGCCATATTTTCGTTAAGCGCGCGTAGGGGTCCCTTTCCCATTCCGGTAAAACCTAGGTTATGCCTGCATTTATGCTGAGTATAGATTTGCCCCGAGTGAGTTGTAACAAAAAAGTTACAGCTCAGCAGGGATGAATGCAAATCAACTGAAATGTAGACACTAATTAAGTTTCTGAGAAATGGGGATGGGGCCCCATTTCTGCTTAACGAAAAGATGGCTTAAGCTGCAATATTGGCATCGCAGCTTAAACATTGTGGATTCTTAAGGGCTCAGCCCTTAAGCGGAGGGCCGAGAAGGCAGGCACCCTGTGGGCGGCTGGCATCGCAGAGCCCAGTGAGCAAATGAAATGTTACCTTAAATTCCTCCTCGCCATAATGGAGAGGAGGAACGTCACGAAGTGACAAGGAGGTGAGGCGGCTCGGGAAACGAAGTTCATTTCATATTGTGAACTGAGTCCCCGGGGCAGATGTAACACAAAAAATCGTTCAAACAACCTCAAACATTGCTAATCAGTGGATTAAACGCTAAAATCGAATGGTTTTATTTTCCCGCATCGGAGCAGTCAGATGTCAGATCAGAAACGTCCACAATCACCAATTTTGCCAAAACTCAACACAACCAAAGCGACAAAGCCAATGTTGCCAAACAAAGGCTCATTAAAATCCACCAAAGGAACTGAACATCAAACTGAAGCAAAATCTGAAGAAGCCAAGCCCGTCAAAGCTGAAATTATCGAATCAGAAGAGCCTGCAAAAACATCAACACCATCCGATGCAGCAGAAGAGACAATATCCCTGGCTCAGCCCACTGAAGAAGACATCCGCAAAGCGATAGAAAAATCCAGAAACAAACCTGTCGCAATCAAAGCCCCTGTCATTCCAGCCAAATCAGTAACTGCGAAATCAGCAGCCAATCAGTCTAAGATAGACAAGACAGACAAGTATTTCCAGCCCAAGCTTGCGGTTGTCTGTCCCCCGACAACGCACAAAGTACCAAACCCAAAACCGACACCGATTCCAGCTCCACCTCAAGCAACGACACCATCTCAGCAAACATCCAAAATTTCAGCGTCACCTGCGAATCCCCCAAAACCACCTGCGATTCCTAATCAAACGCCAAGTGGTGAAGCGCCTCAAGTCATTCGAAAAGCCCCTCCTGCCATTCCTCCGACAGCCCCCGCAAGGCCAAAAATTCAGACACGAACTGCAACACAACCGACTCAGTTATCTGATTCTGCTCTTTCTCCCTCAGAAAAGCAGCCTGCTTCTGTAAAATCAGCAGCAGATATTGAATTTAGCGAAAAAGCCAATACGCAGCCCGTTCAAAATCCTCAAAACGACATTCCGGAGGAATGGCTTGAAGGAAAAGGAAATTATCTGAAAAAGGAAACCTCTTTTTCTGCGCCAAATCTCATTCCGGAACCCCTTGATTCACATCAGAATGCCGACAGTTTTCCATCCAAAAATAACGTCGATCTCGAAGTCCACGAAAACCTTCCACCTGAACTCGCGAGTGTCATTAAAGAATACGATAACGAAATTCAATTTAATCAAACTCGAGACGGCATCCGGGAATGCACAATTCAACTCGCAATTGCCCGTATTCTCGAATATGCCGGATTTGAAAAACTCGCCTACGTCCGCTACTTAAAAGCACTGGATGCAAATCATTTCAGCCGAACCGCTATTCACGAACTGCGAAGAATTGCTCGTGCATACAACAAAACCAATGATGTTGTGACACTGCTTCAGTCTGAAATCGACACCGACATCTCACCGGAAGAACAAGCTATTTTCCTCGAAGAATGCGCCCTTCTGACATTCTTTTCCGATGAAAGCCGCCGCACTGATGCCATCAATATGCTCTATCGGGCGATTGCACTCGCCCCCAAATACATCACCCCACTCTGCACACTAAGCTACCTGCTGCTTTTCGAAAAACGATACACAGAGTGTTGTAATGCTCTCGAAAAAATGATTGCGCTCACCGATGACAGGGAAATTCAGATTACCTGCTACTGCATCAAAGGCGATCTCGAAAGCAGCATCAATCCAAAACAATCCAATGGACTTGACAGTTACCTGAGAACTCTGGAACTTTCTCCGGGCATGCTCTACGCTTTCCAGCATGCCATGAGCATCTTCCTGCGTCAAAAAAACTGGCAGACTCTCTATGCTCGAACGCTGGCGTTCGCTAAAGATTCCAAAGACAAAATCGTGAGCCATGCTGCAATGATACTAGCAGGAAGTATCGCCGTCGATCTGCTCTCCGACTTCGTCGGTTCAACCCTCGCATATGAGCAGGCTCTTCATTTTATTCCTACAGATTCGATGCCTCTCGAACTCCAGGCCGACAATTATTCTTGTGATCCGTCCAAATGGAAAGAATATGACGATGTCCTGGATAAGCTCATCAAAGATTCAACCGTTCCAAAAGAACGCGCGGAACTTATCCTTCTACGAGCAATCAACCTCGACCGAAACGGCAAACAAACAAGCAAGGCTATTGATGTTCTAAAGGAAATCACCAATACCCAGCCATGTGATCGACTCGTACTTGAATATTATTATGATCTGCTCAAATCCGAAGGTCGGTTACCAGAGGTCATGCAGCTCACAAAGAAATTCATTGAAATGTCGAGTACGGATGATGCTGCATCTCGATATGCTTCACTTGGATCATACTGTTACGACGTTCTCAAAAATTTCGACGAGGCTGAAATCAATTTTAGAAATGCACTTGCACTGGATCCAAACCAACGAACTGCTTTCGAATACCTCGACCAGATATTAAGAGCTCGAAATGATTTCGAAGGCGTCGCTCAGCTTTACAGAGCAAGACTGGATGTCACTCTCGACGCCAGAACCAGAGCTTCCATGCTCTATTCTCTGGCAATCATCAGCGAATACTCTCTGGGACAGCCTGAAAACGCAATCTTCTACTTCAATCTTTATCGCGAAATTTATCCCGATGACATCCATGCAATTCACAGCCTGGAACGACTTTATCTTCGAACAAAGTCATGGAAAGATCTCATCGGCATTCTACTCGTCGAAAAAAATTCAGCTCCAACACTTCCCGAACGTTGCGCTCTTCTGGTTCGCGTCGCCAATATTTGCCGATATAAACTCAATAAACTCGACTATGCGGCTGCTTTCCTGCGACAGGCTAAATCTGAAGTTCCAACATCTCTTCAGGTCTACAACGAACTTGAAGAAATCCTTATGGAATCGAGAAACTGGAAAGAACTCATCAGCATTCTGACTGAAAAACTCACGCTCCAGAAAAAGACTCCCGACCTCATCGCAACACTAAGCAAAATCGCCCATATTCAGCGCGACTATTTATGCGACAATAAAGAAGCCATTGTCTGCTTCGAGCAAATTCTCAAGCTCGATCCCACTAACCTGATGGCCGCCACAAACCTCGCCAATATCTATAAGAATACAGGTAATTTCGCGGCTTATTACGAACTGGCTCTTGAACGCGCTCAACACATTTCTCTCCCCATTCTCAAATGCAAACACTTGTTTAGAATTGCATTGAAAACCCTTACAATTTTCAATGAACCAGAACAGGCTATTTCCATCCTGGAACTTGCAAGAGCAAGTGTACCAAACTACACACCTGCAATCTTCCTGCTGACTTTGCTCTATGGGGCTAATGCTCAAATCAATGAGCTTGTTTCTCTGCTTCAGGAATACACAAATACTGTTAAAAATCAGTCCACCAAGAGTGCATGCGCAATGACACTCTCATATTTGTATACCTGGATGGTAAACTCGCCTGATGATGCCATTCATCCTCTGGAACTTTCCCTCGCGCTCTCTCCTGATGCAATGAATGCACGCTTTATGCTCATTCATTCACAATACTCTCGCGGACTCTATCACGAAATTGCCGCTCTCTTTACCGAGGGCGCTCAAAATACACATGATCGAGTTCTCGCTGCTCATTATTATAATCTTGCTGCCTTCTTTGCTCATACATTTCCACAGACCGCAGGGGCTTTCGATAATGAAGTTTCTGCACTTAAATCAGCCATTGACCTTGACGGCGATAATATCATTACCAATGAACGCCTCGAATCAATGGAATCATGCCGGGCCAACCTCGTTCCTTTTATCGAAAAACGCATTCGGACCGCATCACAGGAAGACAAAACCGAATTACAGCTCGCTCTCGTCGAATCCATGTACCCTGACATGCCTCAAAAAGCGTTCGCTCTGATTTGCGATATTATTGAGGCCAATCCAACGCATCTGCCTGCACTCCGTGTCGGCGCAAATATGGCTCAAAAACTCAATAATACTAAACTTTTGTGTCATTTCCTCGCTATGCAGGCTCCGTTGCTCGAAAATATTCCAATGCGTATCGTCGCCTGGTCAAACGCTGCAAAAATCGCCAGAGACCAACTCAACCACAACGAACTCGCATGCGAATATTTCAAACAGGCCTTCATGCTCGCTCCTCAAAGCATGGAAATCTGCGATCAACTCCTCGATTTGCTCAAAAAAACACATAATATCGCAGCCATTGACAGTCTTCTCCAACTCCATACACGTTCCATCTCAAAAGAAAATCAGGTTTTGCGCTATGCACAGATGGCCGATGATTATCTCAATGAATTCAATGAACCATCCCAGGCTGTCGTAAAACTCCGACAGATTCTGGAAATTCAACCCGATAATGTCGATATTCTATGGAAACTCGTTCAAATCGAAATTTCACTTCAACACTGGAATGAAGCCAGAAATGCTCTCGAAATCCTGCTCGAAAACAAGAATATCAATGAGCAGCTTCAACTCGATGTTCGACTTTCTCTTGCCGGCATTTACATCGAACAGCTCAACAATGCCAGAGCCGCAATTCCTCTTCTTCAGGATGCACTGTCTTCTTCGCCTGATAATATTCAGGCCATTGAACAAATGGCAAACCTATATCTCCAGGAATCGCGCTTCAGTGAAGCTCTTGCTCTCCTGCTCAGACTCAACAACATCCTGCCACCACCACAGAACATTCGGGCCCTGCTACAAATCGCCAATATCTACCAAACTCTCAATGAAACTGAAAAACTCACTCAGCTCATGAGAGAAGCTGCTTCCCTCGTCTGTATTCAGCCTTCTGTTCTGTATGATATTCAACCATGGATTTCACGAAGCAAAGATCCCATTGTTCTTCGGGCATTCATCGAAAAACTCCTCGAAAAACAGGATTACCCAACCGAAATTATGGTCGATATCTATGAATTCGTTGCATTCTGCTATGCAGGCCCGCTTCACATGCGTTTTGAAGCCGATAAATATGCCATTGCTGCCGCCAATATCGTGCCGAATTCTCTTCGCGCTCAGTTACTCGCCGCAAAGGTTTTCGCACCAAAAGAAGCTATGATTCATGCAACTGCGGCTGCAAAACTCTCTCCGCTAAGCATCGAACCCTATCAGGCTATGCTCCAGATTGCTATCAATTCCAATCGACTCGATCTTCAAAGCCGTGTGGAACAGCAGCTCGTCGTTCTCAATGCACCAATTCAACCTACAGAATCCCTGCAGGAAACATTCACCAGCAGATATCCCGACAGACCGGGAATCATTGACGATAACATTCTATTCTCGGCTGCGCCTTACGAAATCAATCGAAATATCGTCGATTTACTCAGACTCGCGGGAGGAAAAGCCCAGATATTTGACGTCCCTGAACCCGTTTCTGAACCGATGACATCACAGCCAGCACTACAGGCTATTTTCACACAAATGGCTAGTGTTTTTGACGTAAACTGCACCGCACATATCGTCTTCGATCCTCCATTCCTGTATGCTGCTTCACCAACTGTTCCAGATGCAATTCTTTTCAACTCCAAGATGCTTCTCAACAGTTCCGAACCAGAAGCTCGTTTCCACATTGCTAGTGCCCTCACTCACTACAAACTCGGAACACTTCCTCTCGTCACCCTGCCTACAGAAAACATCACAATGCTCATTTCCGGTCTTCTCGGTCTTTATGATGAAAAACTCACGACACCCAATGTTCTCAGTCGTATCAAATCATTCCTGCCAAGAAATCTCCGTAAAAACGTCGTCGAACTCATCAACTCACGCGGTATTGCAGCATTCCAGTACGATCCACAACAACTTCTGTACGCCACTAATCAGCTCGTTCTCATCATCGGCCATACTTGCTGCGCCAACCTCATTGCCTCTGTTTCTGCTATTATTCGCGCTAAAAATCCAAGCATTACACTTGCCCAAACACCGCAAAAATGGACTTCCCATTACACCAATACGCCATATCTGGCTGAATTGCTTGCGTTCAACACAAGTGAACAATTCTCGGATCTCCGCCAGAAACTCGGTATTTTCATTAAGATGAACTCATAAGTTTTTGGGGCATGGCTTTTGGCCGAACGGCCAATACGCCATGCCGCGCGGTCTATCGGTTTGTGTGGCGTAGCCGTTGTACACAACGGCTACACTACACAAACCGATACGGCCGCGCATAAGGATAACAAAAACAATGAATCTCAATAACAAACACATTATTCTTGGCATTACAGGTAGCATTTCTGCCTATAAATCTGCGCATATCGCAAGCCGTCTCACACAAATGGGGGCTCTTGTCGACGTCATTATGACGCAAAATGCAACCAAACTCGTCGGACCAGCCCTGTTCGAAGGACTTACACATCGAAAATGCTATCTCGATACTTTTGCAGACACCTGCGATCTTTCAACCAGTCATGTCACATTGGGCTCAAAAGCTGACCTCGTCGTTATTGCTCCTTGTACAGCCAATATGATCGCCAAAATCGCACACGGCATTGCCGACGATAAATTGTCGACGACAATGCTGGCCGTTCGCTGTCCGGTCATTCTGGCTCCGGCAATGAACTGCTTTATGTACGAAAATGCCGCCACTCAGGCTAATATCGAAATTCTCAAAAATCGCGGCTTCCACGTCCTCGATCCTGAAGTCGGCAACCTGGCCTGCGGTTATGCCGCCAAAGGTCGTATGCCAGACCCCGACTTTATTCTCGATATCATTTGCCAATACCTCGCAATCCCACACTGCTTGACGGGAAAAACTGTCGTCGTGACCGCAGGCGCAACACGCGAAGCCATCGACGATGTGCGATGTATCACAAATCCATCAACCGGAAAAATGGGATATGCCTGCGCTCGTGCTGCAAAAATGGCCGGCGCTGATGTCGTACTCGTTTCAGCTCCAACAGCTCTCAGCCCGATTCCAGGAGTTCGAATAGTCGACGTGAAATCGGCTGCCGACATGGCTCAGGCTGTATTCAAAGAAGCTGAAACTGCCGATATCGTTATCATGGCTGCTGCTGTTTCCGATTTTACCCCTGCACATCCAGAATCAGGAAAAATTCATAAAACAGATGCCGAACTCATGCTCGAACTCAAACACACCGACGATATTCTTCAAAACCTCGGAAAAAATAAGAAAAATAACCAATTCCTATGCGGCTTCTGCATGGAAACCCAAAATCTCATCGAGCGCGCGGAACATAAACTCAAGACAAAAAATCTCGACATGATCGTCGCCAATGATTTGACCACGCCCGGATGCGGCTTTGCCTGTGATACCAATGGCGTCACAATCATCACCCCAACTCGTTCCAAAACACTTAATGTCGCCGATAAGCTTGATATCGCATGCGAAATCATTCAAATGATTCGAATGTCGATAAAATAAGACCATTTGACAAACCAATTGCCAATCTCTGCTCAATCCATGATAATCAGACACTGGTGGCGCACTTATCTGGATTCAAAATTTTAAGATAACAACACGTCCCGTATATTCGACACGTTTATTCAATCACAAATGACTGCAACCCAAAATAACTTCCGGTTGCATCATTTCAAATATTCACGGCGAATCATTTATGTTTTTCGATAATCCTGGAGGCGGTGAACACCCGCCGGTTCGTACAGAAGCCCATATTCACGCCGTTTACAGAAAGCTTTTTTCGCTCGTTAAATCGATGCAGCAACCGGATGATATAGCACGCTCCCTGATTCTGATGCTTCAGGGGGTTATGGGCGCTGATGGTGCCGTCCTTTGTCATATCTTTGACGATGGTGCTCGATTCATGTCAGCTATCGGCTCTCTGTCACATATGAAAGACGCTCCTTTTGATCAGAATGCACCCAGTGTCGTTGAGTTTTTATCCGGACAGAAAGCTGTGATCCTTCATCGTGAAAACTTGCGTCCGGATGTACTGGCGATTTGTCAGTATGCACGATTTGAATGCATCCTACTCTCTCCTATTGCTATCAATGGCATTTCATTTGGGTTGATTGCACTCGTTTCTAATCGACATGGATATTTTGAACAGAATGATGCAGATACCATCTATCAGTTCACACTGTATCTCTCAATATTGCTCGAAAATCGACTATTTGAAATTGCCGAAAATGAACGCAAACACTGCGAAAGGCTTGGTGATACCTGTCACGAACTCGCTCCAGGACTTCATAAAGCTACGATTGACCTCATTCAGACTTTCGCTCAAATGCGCAAATATTACGTCGAGCAGAAATACAATCTGATGGCTGAATATCTCTCCAATGCAGTTTCAAATATCGAAAATATGGCCAAACGCGTTCAGGATCTTCGCACGCTTGGCGATATCTGTCAGGTCAAAACACTCAATCTGGCAAGCGTTGAACTTAAGCCTGTCATCGAAAATGTCGCCGAATATAACCACGTTCAAATCGAGGAATGTTGCGAACTGAATCTGCAAATTGCTGAGGATTTACCAGCAGTTTTCGGCGATTTTACATTGATTTGGCAGGCTCTTCATGAGCTGATTCAAAACGCACTTCGGGCCATGAGCAGGAAATCTGAGGGCAAAAAAGTTTTGAGCATTCATGCCTATCGGGTTTCGAATTCTGCAACCATCGAAATTTCTGATACAGGCATTGGCATCGAACCCGCTGATGTCCGTCGCATTTATGAACCGTTTTTCACAACATGGTCTCCATGCCGTGGACTTGGTTTAACAAGAGCTCTGATTAATACACTGCGCATGAATGGTACGCTTTCTTATTACTCAAATTCAGAAGGTGGGGCAGAATTCCGAATGACTCTGCCCGATGAACAGCATGCACTTCAGGTCGAAGTCTTTTAAAGGACACTCTCATGTCAAATATGCTCGATGCTTTAAAAAATGCTGGTCTCGCTGATGCTAAAAAAGCAAAAAAAGCTGAACACGATAAAAAACAACAGCTCCATAAAGACTTGAAAAGTGGTGCCGCTAAAGCTGCATTTGAACCAGCAGTGGTCGAAAAAAATGAAGTCAAGGATCTGGTTATTCAAAATGTTGAACTTCAGGTTAAAGAACGACTTGCAGCCGCTTATCGCGGCGCAGCTTTAACGGATATTTCCGGTCGAAAAAAATTCTACTTTACAACTATCGACCAATTCGTCGATTGCATGATGCTTTCAGATGTCGCCTCTGCACTACTCGAACGCGGAAAATACGCCATTGTGGCAAACGAAAATCTCGACGATTACATCCTCGTTCGTCGTTCATCGGCACTCGCTATCGAAGCTATCGATAAAAAACGCGTCATTGTTTTGCGTCGTCAGGATGCTTAGCGACAGCAAGACTTTTTTCACCACTCAAATGAATTCAATTCAATTCATGGATTTTACGCAAAATCCATGAATTTGGGTGTTTTATCCCTGTTTTGCAGATTTTCATCCCCTGTTTTGATGTCAAATGCAATGAATTCGTTCAGCTTTTTCTTAATCTAATTGAACCAATATTTTAAAATTCCAAGTATTTATGCGGAATTGCGACAACCTTGCCTTCAAAAAAAAGTCTTGATTTTCAAACAGACTCAGGGCAGGTAAGAAATGATTGGAAATAATATTCCAAATAACGCAATGCGTTAAAATAAATATTCACAATTTAAAAGAAATATGAAACATAGTTCAAAATACTCAAAAATATCCAGAATATTCCACATTTCAACAATATCTGCAATATTGGCAATTTCTGGACTCAATCAGGGATGTATTTCAGAAATAACCCCGGAACGTGAAGTACGCGATTATGGCTCGTTTGGAACAGAACTGTATAACATTATCTATGACAATTCAGTTCATTCAAAAGATCATAGCAGCGAAGCGTTTTTATCCACATTTCGGGCAAACCGGGATGAATTCATTGATGCCGTAGATACATCCGCCGTTGTCGAAGATCTCGATGCACTCAACCAGGTTTTTATCGATATCGTTCCTCTTTACGAAAACATGCTCTATCCGGGCACGCTTCGCAAAGTTGCGGTTGTTATCGATGAAATGCGCCAAAATCCTGGTGTAGTCGATGCCATGACATGGCTCCATGTTTCGCCGACATTGTTTTCTCAGCCAGAACAGTCCAATCCTCTTGGACTGATTTTCAAATATGATGATCTCGTCAGTATTACGGATGAATTATTGGGACTTCTGTTGAGAAACAGCACGTCTGAACGCAATGCAACAAATCAGCTTTTAAAGGAAATATCGATAGTATCAGCAGATCTCGAAGTGAATGCGGATCCAAATCGATTCGTTCGCAGAGCTGTCGATATGCTGCTGGAGCCCAATGATGTCTATGCTCCAAAGATGTCTTATGTCCCACAAACTGTTGCAAAACTTGATGCTTCAGGACATCCGGTCGTACGAGAATCCTTAAAAACAAGTGTCGGAAATCATATGGATTCAATGGGGTTTTATGTTCTTTCATCAGGTGAAACGATTGCACCTTTTGAAATGACCGGAAACCCAGTGGGATACGCGCTGAACGACGGCATACTGACTTATGAAGGCCTGCCCGTTTTTGAGACTTTTGATCTTCAGAAAACCCCTCTGACATATCTGATTCGCGAAGGCGATGTGCTTCTGGAGAATGATACACTGGACGAGGCACTTCGCGCTTTGAATGCACTGCTTGGAACCCCGCAGAAATATACCGACGAGAATGGAGAATACATCGGATTTCCACCCGATTCTGCTGTAATTCAGCTCATGGGAGCATTGTTCGCCACCCTGGATCACGATTCCGTCGGGGCAAATTTTGAAGCCATTGTTCAAGTACTCGAAAATCATCGCGATGTCGTAGCTCGGTTAATTCACGATATCGATACCATCATCGATATCGTCGATGAAACTCCATCGAATTTTTCCGGCAACAACAACCTGATAGACAGATTGATCCCGGAATTGCTTAAAATTGCCCAGGAACCCGGGTTGCTTGAAGATCTGTTCATGGCAATTGATGACCCGAGAGCTGCCAAAGTCGCTCCATTCCTCGCTGAACTTGCTGAACGAAAGATCGATTTCATCGAAGTTGATCCAAACGGTGCATACAACACATGCTTTTTAGCTTGTGACGAAAAATTTGATGTCGGAACCTTTGAACGCATGAATTGCATTCGCGAATGCCCTCGCGATGAAATCCTCGGAACACAAAAAGTCGACCACAATGCCCCGGAATCACTCGAAAATCGTTCACTTTTCCAACGAACTACCCACTTAATGTGGGAAACTTCCGAAACCCCTTACGAAGTTCATGCCGAGCTCTTAACTGTGGGAAATTCCGACATCACTCCTCTTGCTCAAGGCATTGGAACAATGATTTCGTTCGACAATCTGGCTGAAGCTTATCTTCAGACAATTACCGGACATCTTCATCTGGTGAGCCATCTGAGTGGTACTTTTATGGACCTCTCTGGACTGATTGGCGATGATGGCACAACTGTCGCTCAGTTTTTGACACATCTTTGCGACAACATGTTCAATCTCAAGCTTTCGATTAATCCGACGACGGCCGAAGTCACACGAATGTTCAACATGGCAATGATTTCTTCTCAGACTGAGAACTATCGCCTTGATTTGAACACAGCCAATTGTCGCTCGGGTATCAAATGCCGTCTTTCGAATGCTGATGTTCTTTATGCACTCGAAGCTGTTGGACTTATCGACGCTTTATACCCACTTATCAAGGTCTTTAATGACCACGGCAAAACCGACATCTTCGCTCGTATCGTCGCCATCTTGTTCGAATATTATCCAACAGGTGCCGTCGAATACAAAGATAGCGAAGGAAAACCACTCGATTTGACCCCATCTGATTTCAGAAGTCTTGAACCCGTTCTGATTCGTGCTCTTCGCGAAACAAATATCGTCGCTGATGTGGGCGATTTTGGAGATGCATTGCTCGATGTTCAACTCGAAGACGGATCAAAACTGACACAACGCTTCGAAAAATTTGTCGCATATTTGCTCACTCCGGACCACGAACTCCGAAATCTCAAAGGCCTGGAATATTCGAAAGATCCTCAGGGAAACATCATTGCACCGATGTCTCCTGTTTATCTCTATGTCGATGCAATTCGAGAGCTCAATGATTTCCTCGATGAACACCCCAAAACTAAGGACCAACTCTCTAACGCATTGGACGGCATTATCGACATTACGATCAAAACCATAGAACAACCGGATGGAACGATTGCTTTTGAAAAACCGGCCGGCATTCAGATTGTTGCCGATTTGGTGTCACTTTTCAGAACCATTTTCGTCGAAAAAACGGCCTCTGGAACGCGTAAAACCTGGATCAATGACGAAGCCATTCCCAATTTAAAAGACCTCGCATCTGGCCGTCTTCTCTATGCCTATTTCCAACTGTTTAATGAACTTGATGCTCGTCCCAATGGACTGGCTAAATTCCGTCGGTTTGTTCTGCATCTGATGGAATCCGGCAGTGAAAAACCAACGCATCTCCCCGGAACGGCTTATCTTTTAGGTGATATGCTGCTTCAGGATGTTCATCTGACATCACTGGCTCATGTCCTCGCATCACCACTCGATCCGGATCGCATCTGGACAACAGAAGGCTTTTCAGAGCTTTCATTCGTCATCACTCTCTTGACCTGCGTGGACGCTTTTAATGAATGCGATCCAACTCACGCATTCAACCGCGTTTTTTATCGCATGTTCGAAACAGACACTCGAAAACGTTCTAATTTAATGAGACTTTTGGATATCGCAGGCACTTTGCTCCGCGTTGAACCTGGTTCTTCAGCTCGCAGAAATTCTGCCGATATCAAGACTTTGCTCGATTTTGCCTATGACCTCTTTACTGATGATGATCGCGGTGTTGAACGCATTTATGGCGTCATCGATTTTACAATTTGGGGCAATGATCGCCGTCCAAAAGACTGGAAACCCGAAGATGCTTCCTGGCAGATCGTTTTTGGTGAGGATGAATAATGAAAAGAATCATTAAAACAGCAGTATTTGTCGCAGCAGTTTTGAGCTCAGGAACTGCATATGCCGGCGGTCTGTTCGTTCCTCTCGGTGGCGTGGCAAATACAGGCCGCGCCGGCGCGGCCGTCGTATCCACCCGAGATCCCAATGCAATTGCCTATAATCCGGCTTTGATTGCTCTCAATGACGGTCATCAGCTGCTCGTCGACGTGACCTGGGGAATGCTCCAGCTCGAATATCAGAGAGCTCCTCAAACTGAACTCAATGGTACCATAACAACTTATGAAAAAATTAAGAATCAGGCAAAAGGCATTGCCATTCCTCAGATTCTATTCACAACTGATTTCGGAACGGATAAATTTGGACTTGGCGTCGGACTTTTCCCTCCCAATGCCGCACCAGCCAGCTTCCCGGCAGATGGCCCTCAGAGATATGCCGTCATCAATATGGCCAATACACTGGCTTTTACCTCAGAATTAGCTTTCGCATGGCGTCCTCACCCTCGCATCGCTATCGGCGCTGGCATTCAGAATGTGACTTTTGTCTTTAAAGGTACCGGCATTTCAAGTACGTATTTTGGCGTCCTTGCATCACCCGAAGACCCCGATATGGACAGCGTCATCACAGTCGATGCAGCCGATTACTTTACCCCAAGTGCGAATTTCGGCATCTGGTCTGAACCCATCGATGGCTTTGAATTTGGCATTGCTTTTCAGCTTTTTGCCGATATGAAGTCAAAAAATGGCAAGATGAAGGCCGCTTTGCCAAATCATTACGTCTATGAACGCACAACACTTGAGGCCGAAAAAGTCGACATGTCACTTTCATTGCCATGGACACTCAAATTTGGTCTGCGTTATCGTCATGGCGATGTTTTCGACATCGAGCTCGATGGCTGGTATACACGATGGAGCCGCCAGAAAACGATTAATATCTATCCTCACGACGTCTGGCTTCGCACCAACGCTCTTGTCGATGATGTCAATGTCGGAAATTTTGAAATCCCTCGCGATATGAAAGATACCGGCGGCATCGCCATTGGTGCAGATTGGAATATCCTGCCAAATCAGCTGACGCTTCGCGCCGGTTTTATGTACGAATCCGGAGCCGCCGGTGACCAGAATTACTCATGTTTCGAATATGATAATCATAAGTTCTCACCAACAATTGGGCTTTCATATACGATCGATTTCGTAAGACTCGATTTCGCTTTCGCACACGTGCAGCAGCTGCCAATGAACGTTACAAACGGCAATTTCAAACAATACAATCTCGTCTATCCTGAAAAAGCTGTCGTAACAAATAACGGCAAATATAAATCATTTTATGATTTCATCGGACTCGGTGTGAATTTTAACTTTGCTATGATTGATTAATGGAAGGGCCAGACTATTCGGTCCCCGAATACGCCTGGCCGGCTGTGCTTTTTGCTGCGCAAATACGCACAGCCTCATCTTGAACAGACTGATCATCCAGTCTTCGCCGATTCTCCATGATTCGCATTCATTTTGATGACATTTTCATGACAAAAAAACTGTAATTCTATGCTCGGAATCGTTTATTGTCTGGCCGGTGTTCAGGCAATTGTTCTTAAAGGAGTGAGTCCATGCCCGGAATCGGCGTCATCAGCAATCGCAATGCCCGTCTCAACAAGCTTCATCCTGAACTGAAGGACCAGCTGGCTTATGTCATCGGCAGCAACGGCGAAGTCTCTTCGACAGGAACAATTACAGATGCCTATAAAGCCGTCGAGACTTTTCGCCGTATCGGTATCGATATCATCGCGATTAGTGGAGGCGATGGAACCGCTCATCGAACCATGGAAATCCTTTTCGATGTCTACGGAAATCATCCACTTCCACCCATTTTGCTGCTCCCAACCGGAACTCAAAATATGGTTCCTCGTTCCTTTGGCATTGAAGGCTCCGGACTCGCCAATCTCATGCTCGCAATGATGCGATATCGTCATAATGTCCCCATGCGATGCATTCAACGAAATCTCCTGCGCGTCAATGGACATTTGTCTTTTATGTTCGGACTCGGTGTCGCCGCCCGTTTTATGGTCAAATACTACGAATCCGGCGAAACCAATCCAAAAGGTGCCGCAAAATTGCTCACTCAGCTCGTCGCAAGTGCTGCCGTCGGCGGTGACCTCGTTAAAGAAATGCTCGCAACAACTAAAGTTCGACTCGAAATTGACGGCAAAGTGGTTGAAGAAAGCTTACCCATTCACACATTCTTCTGCTCTTTTGTCGAACGTCTGCCACTTCACTTTATGCTGTTTCCTGAAGCCGGTTATAAAGAAGGCGAATTTCAGACAGCCTGGTCAGGCATAAAACCAATCACTGTGGCAAAGGAATTTCCCGCCATTCTTCGCGGAAGTACGGCTCCTCTGACTGGCGTACCCCGTGTCCTGGCTCATCGCGTCGTACTCGATTTCGAAAAACCCGAAAGCTTTACCCTCGATGGTGAACTCTATCCCGAAACAACCCATTTCGAAATCGAAGCCGGACCGGAAATTCAGTTCGTCGTTCCCGCGCTTCAACTCAATGCAGAGGATAAAAAACTGCGCTACACTCAGACTGGACCATGGGGAATGAGATTCCTGCTCTAGTTTTGAATGATGCAGCATCCTTCTCCATATTTCCAGCCCTTCCATATCGGGTAGATTTAAGCTAGTCTCAGCCTGTGTTGTCTTTAATCGGACTGTCTGAACCCCAAGAAGAGGAAATTATGAAAAAAAACATTTGTTGTGCATTGTTGTGTTTACTTCTGTCCGGATGTGATGAAGGAAATTCAGAAAACAATGTACAGGCTTGTTCCGCCGGTTCAACGCAGTGCACAAATGACGGACTCATTCAGACTTGTACAAATGGCGAATGGGGAACCGCTGTCGCGTGCGAAACAGGTAAAACATGCAAAGGTACAACCTGCGTCGCCGACGAAATACCTCAAAAATGCACAAATAATGCAACGCAGTGCACAAATGACGGACTCATTCAGACTTGCACAAATGGTGAATGGGGAACAGCCGTGGCATGCGGAGAAAATAAAAAATGTGAAGGAAATACCTGCATTTCAACAGAAATTTTGCCAGACAGAACATGCGGAAGTACCAAATGCACCGGCACCCAGCTTTGTCTGAACAATGTGTGTGTTGAAAGAAATAACAAAGCTGTCGAAAATATCGAGTGCAACCCGAAAACCTTCGTCGAATCCTGTGACGGGAACAAACTCGTCTATTGCTATGATGATCCACAGGATGAGGATCCTGCTGTCACGCATGTCGCAGACTGTAGTGAAGATGGCTCAAACTCGACATGCGCCCTGATGATGGATAAAAATTTGGGCAACTGCATATCTCAGGATGAGAAGTGCAATGCCGAAACAACGGGCAATTTCACGCTGTGTTTCGATATGGAATACACGACGTCATATATGGAAACGCGAGTGTGTGCATTGGCAACCGATGGCAAATACTATCCGTTCCGCGACGACTGGGAAGAGATTGACTGCATTGGTGTTTGTGTAGACAAATACACATGCAATACGGAAAAAGGTAATACCTATGTGTGTACAGAACCCAATACGCAGTTCTGTGACGGAAATATCATCGTGTATTGTTATGAGGATAAGTCGAGCTATGCAATGAATTGTGCAGACACAGGCGCGACTTGCGACGCCACAGTTGAAGGTGGATGCGCATATTAAAGCGCGGCCGTATCGCTTTGCGACAGGCCGCGCGGCATGGCGTATTGGCCTGCGGCCAATAGCCATGCCCACAAAAATATCAGGCAATCACCTGTCGTTCGATATGAGCCCCAAGGGCACGAAGTTTTTCGTCGACGCGTTCATAGCCTCTATCGATTTGACGAATGTTGTAAATCGCAGATTCGCCTTCGGCCGCAAGTGCAGCAATCAAAAGCGCCATACCGGCACGAACGTCAGGCGACTCGAGACGCGTTCCGAGCAGCCGGCTCTTGCCTTCAACAACAACGCGATGCGGATCACACAAAATAATCCTCGCTCCCATCGCCACAAGCGAATCGACAAAGAACATGCGGCCTTCGAACATCTTTTCAAAGAAAAGAACCGTCCCCTGACACTGCGTCGCAATCGTAATCGCAATACTCATTAAATCGGTCGGAAAAGCAGGCCACGGCGCATCGTCAATCTTCGGTATCGCATTGTGCAAATCGGCTCGAATGCGCATTTCCTGATCAGCCGGAACGATAATTCCTGTACCATCGGGAACGATGCGAATGCCGAGCTTTTCAAAAATCATCCGAATCATGCGCATATCGGTCATCCGAACATTTTCAATGCGGATTTCGGAACCGGTAGCAGCCGCAAGTCCAATGTAGGAGCCGATTTCGAGATAATCGGAACCGATTGTGTGTTCGCATCCGTGAAGCCCGCCGGTGCCATGAATCGTCAGTGTATTGGAACCAATGCCTTCAATATGGGCCCCCATATTGCTCAGCATTCGGCATAACCCTTCGACATGGGGCTCGCAAGCCACATTTCTGTAAACGGTAACGCCCCTGGCAAGTACTGCCGCCATCACGGCATTTTCAGTGGCAGTGACGGATGGCTCGTCAAAAAACACATCATTTCCCTTCAGATGCTTTGCATTGACGTGATAAGCTTCCCCGATATCGATGTCGGCCCCAAGACCCTGAAACGCCAGAAAATGCGTATCGAGACGACGACGACCAATGACGTCGCCGCCGGGCGGCGGAAGATGGACTTCGTGATGACGCGCAATCATCGGACCGGCAAACAAAATGGATGCACGAACTTTCTTGCACAAATCCTGACTCAACTGAGTTTTGTTGACACCAGAACCACAAAGCCGGACACTGTTGTCCTCATAAAACTCTGCAGAACCGCCAAGATCCCGGATGATATCCATCATGACCTCGACGTCCTTGATATGCGGCACATTGTGTAAAATCACTTCCTCATCTGTCAGCAGACTGGCTGCTAGTGCAGGAAGTACCTCATTTTTATTGCCGCCAGGCACCATTGTTCCACTGAGCTTGTGCCCGCCTTCGATGATAAATCGTTCCATGATGTTCTCCTTCCCTGGAGTGTTGCGTGCTTAGGATTTATCCGGGTTTCCGTCTATCCTTCCCTGATATTTCTGCGAATGGAATATCATCCATTCATTGAATCGCCAAATCGCGTTTCTAAACTATCATACGCCTGAAACGCAGGACTTTGAACGACTTATTTAGTATCTTTTTCCATGCCGGCCAGTTCGCATTTGGCTATCATTTCCATTATTTCCGCGCGTTTTGTCGTAAAATGCCCCGATTTATCGACACCAATATTATGGAATTCTGATACCAGAATGATGCCATTTTTCCACGAAACCAGACCATTTCCAAATTGAACATACTTGCCGGACAGCTCGATTTCCATCCCTTTCTGAATATGCGAATGATACAGAGGATGATAATCCGTGACGGTGACCTCGCGAGCCCCTTCATCAGAGCTCAACATCTTAAAATTCAACGTCCGACAGCGCCGTTCCTTCCTCGCTGCTAATATATCCTCGCGAGAATACGGACTTTTTTTCGTTCTGGGGTGCGTCAGTTCCGGGCAATCCTCCGAAATTTCGGATACAATCCCACGCACACGAACGAGTTCATCGCGATTTATCAACAGCTTTTGATGAAAAATAAGGCTGTCCGGCGAATAAACAGGCGTATTGTTATTGCCACTCACTTTTTGAGGTTCCAGCTTCGCCAGTGCCTTCGAAAAATCCGGCTTTTCCGGCAGTTTAATGGATTCCGTCGACTGCACCTGTGCATGCAGCTCAAAAACTTCGACTTCCTGACTGCATCCCATCAGCATTCCAAAAGCCAGGCCAAGTACAGCAACATGCCACCTGAACATTCATCCATTCTCCCAGCGAGTTTTTTGATGGGCAGGCCTATGCGCTTCGCGCATACGGCACTGCCATGCCGGCTATTCTGAGAATACGCCGGCATTTGCCTTTATTTTTCACATACCGGATGCGCAAATGTTGTCATATCGAGTGACTTATCCAAATTCATGCGCGAACTGAGTTCAACCGTCGTACGACCGGCATAGGGACGCATATCGGAAGCTTTAAGTTTGCCGTGATTATATCCCTCAGCAATCGCTGCACGGAGACCGGCCATATCGAAATAATCGACCTTCACACCGCCACAAGTCACCTGAAGTGTATCAATCGCAGGATTTAACAACAGATTATTGACAACATTGCCATTGTAGTCATATCCGCCAAGCAACGCATCACAGTCATCGCCCCAGATATCCTTGTATTCAGACTCACTTGCAACCGGTTCACTGCAAATCACAAAAGGCTTGCAGGGATCGAGTTCAAAGTGAGCCGCATCCTCTGCAGCTCCGGCAAGTTGTGCCATGGAATAGTAATAAGCCCCCTCAACAGCGAACTTCCCACTTGCATTCAAAATGGAAAGACTACATCCCTCATCAGCAATATCGAGTTTCTCAGCACCATAAAGGTTTATGCTGATTGCAACACCTTTTGCCTTGCCGTTGTCATCATATTTAACTGCAAATTCATCAAAAACAAACGGCATATCATAAACACAGGCAGCTGTATCGAGTGAACACCCATCCAGACATGATGCCCGACTGCTGTCATAACTCGATTTTTCTTTGCATGTCGCGGCTGCAAGAACATCATCAATGACATTGCCATCGCAAACCTCATCGCCATCCACTTTTCCATTACCGCAAGCCAGTTCACAGGCATTATCCTGAATAACACCATCACATTTGGCACTACATGTCCAAACAGGATTGTCTTTGACAACATAGCTTTTTGGACAGATTTTCAATTCGTCCGGAATGTGCTCGCCATCGCAGACTTCCTTGACTGATGCATCGAGTTTTCCATTGCCACAGGCGACTTCACAGGCTTTTTCATAATCAGCAACAAGACATGTCGGGGTGCAGTTCCATTCAGCATTATCAATCGCAACCATTCCTGCCGGACAGACTTTTGCATCATCCGGAACATCCGTCCCATCACAAATTTCCCCCACATCTTTGTGATCATCACCACAGGTTTGAGGAATGACTGCACAAGCTTTTGCCGTCGACAATATGGAGCAGGAACAGGAGATTTTTGACTTATCAAAAATGGTTTCACCAGCATTTTCGCATTCAAGTGCTTCATCAAGCATCAGATAACCATCGCAGACTTCACTCGATGAAATAACGCCGTCCCCACAGACACCCCCATCGTCATCATAAGAAACGACAACCAAATTGCGTTCATCGGCATTATAAGTTTTATAATCTTCATCATCGCCGACAATGCCCTTTGGACCGCAGTATATATTTGTTTTGCCCTTATCAAAGCTTATCTTCGCATCGAAAACATACGTCCCGGCATCACTACTGAGGAACCCATCATACGTATCCCAGTTGCGAAGTTTTCCGACATATCGATCCACTCCATCGGCATTTGTCCATTCAGCATCAGCAACAGGCTTAATCAAATGAATGATCGATTCATCAACCTCATTGTTCCTGAGTTCACCGGCAACAAACTGAATCTGAACACCTGAAGTCACATCGGTTTTATCGGTTTTGTTGGTAATGCCGGGAATATTGACTTCCAGTGAGAGATCAATCGACTGGGATCGATCCGTCAGTGTGTTCCGGCTAATCGTATAGGTACAGGAGGCAACATTGGAACCTATGCCTGAACAATGCTCACCGAGCCCATAAGCCGGCGCTCCAACAGTCGAAGCATCGACATCAGCCCAACCCACACTCTGTAATGCCGTTTCACTCGTGGTGGCGCGTTCTGCATCACATTTTCGAACAAAATCCAACCCGCCATTCTGAACACCTGCCATGAATGAATTCAAGTTGAACAAATCGATGATTTCGTCATTACTGCCGCACACAACACCGATATAAGCCATCCCACTTAAATTGTTCAGAATGCCGTTATCAGCGATTTCTGCTGTACAGACACCATCAAACTTATCGCCATCCGAAAGCGAACACAAAACAACGGTTTCTCTGGCTTTTAACGAAGAAATCGACATATCCGTGAACGCAAATTTCTTTTCAACCCCACGAGTCGACAGCAGTGCCAGTGAACAGGTACTCAGATCGGATACCTTCTCGTCCATGTTCGTAATTTCAACCGCAAGTCCGTCAAATGACATCGACAACTGTGTATAAACCAGATGAGGAACGACTTCTGTAATGAGAACCCCAACATCATCGCGAACAGCAGGAACACATGCCGATTCGATTTGACAGTTCGTGTTACAGACAGCTTTGGAACTATCCACTTTTTCATTGGCTGGACATTCATAATTCACCAGCGCAGTCTGATTAAATTCACTACCATCACACTGCTCATCCCCTTCGAGAATCCCATTCCCACAAATGGTTTTCGTTCCGGGCACACAGGCTTCCGAAACATCAACGAGCCTGCATGAATCCAGGCATTTAAACTTCGGATTGCCAAGAGGAATCGTATTTTCCGGACATACTTTTGCCGAAGAACGAATGAGATTGCCATCACATAACTCATCGTCATCCAACCTTCCATCACCACAATTTTCAGGATACCATGAAGGCTTTTGAGGTTGAACTTCAGGATCAGGACAAACCCCATCATTCACAATGCGACATTTATCACAACGAAGCTTTGTTAAATCCGGATTATCACAATCAGCAGTCACCATCGGCATCATATTGCCATCACATTGCTCATCGGCATCAATCACATTGTTGCCACAAGATGACTCACAGGCTTCCAAAACATCCAGTTCGCACGTTGATGTACACTTTATCAGACCGCGAGCCGGTGTATTTCCATTCGAACAAACGATATTTGCATTCGGATTAATCTCTGTCCCATCACAGATTTCATCGTCATCAAGAACACCATTGCCGCATGTATTCTCGGTTTTATCATTATCACAACCGATAAAAAGCAGGACTGTCATTAATACAAAAATTGAACGCTTATTCATGAACCGAATGCTCCCGTTTTCGTGAATTATCTTCCAGTTTTCACCCCATATCAGAAGCGAAACAAAATCCGAGATCTTCTAAACAATGTAAGCCCCGATTTCAAATGATTTCGTAATGTGCAAGCAACGAAAGAAAAACCACGCAATTCACAGTCTGTAATTTCAAACATAGAAGTCCAACAAAAAAAAATGGATGGAATAAAACCAGATGTGGTATCATTAACCACATTGATGTACGTTATGCACCACAAGTTTCGTCATCAGTTCGATGACTGAATGCATAACCTGATATAAGTAATTGTATTGATTCAATTCTAAGGATTTTCGGATGCTGCAGTTAGAAGTCATATATGGCAGAGATGCTGGGAAATGCATGAATTTCCAGCAAAGTGTCGTACACATTGGCTCAGACTCCGGCAATGATTTTCAACTTTCAGACCCGGAAATCAGCGAATATCATGGGCAATTTAACTGTAATCGTGAAGCAGGTCATTACGCTTACTGCGATCTTCAGAGCACGCGAGGAACGCGAGTTCGTTCAACCAGTCTGGACGTCCTGCTCTTCAGTCATCAGCTGGCTCAATCTGTAGCATTGGCCGGAGAATGCATGCTTTTTCTCGGTCAGAGCATGATTCGATGCACTTATTTGCCAAACATCCCATCAGAACAGCGCAAGGTTTTCAGGATCTGTTCGAGTTCACTTCATCCTCAAAAAATCGTTGGGGATATCGGGCTTTTGTCTTTTCTGCTCGAAACCTCTATTGCCCTGACGACCAAAACGACACACGAAGCCGTTATCTTACACCTGTCCCTGGCACTCATGCAGTATCTGCCTCAGACAGCCCATATCGCAATCTGGCGTTTTGATGCTTTTCGAGACTGTTTTACATGCATTTATGAAAAAACACGTCAAAACGATTTGCCGCCATCTCGCATTGGCGAAGAAGAATTCCGCAAGGCTTTAAGCATGCGTACAGCCAGTCTTTATGCCCCGGATCAGGAGGCAGAAAACGGGTGTGCTGTTGTCGTCCCCCTTGCGGCTATGAATCGTGAGCTCGGAACGCTTGTCGTCGAATCAAGTACATCCGATGGTATGAGTCCGAATGATCTCGACACTCTCGTTCGCATTGCCAGTGTCGCAAGCAATGCGATTGAAAGAACATTCCTGAACGCCGATTTAAGTGCCGTTTTTGATGGTTTTATCCGTTCAATTATTGCCGTTATGGATGCGCGTGATCCAGCATCCGCCGGTCACTCTCTGCGTGTTGCACAATATGCGCTATATACGGCGCAAGCCATTCAATCTTCTCAACATCCGGCCTTTAAAAACATTTCATTCTCGAATAACAACCTCGACGAACTACGCTTCGCCTCCCTGCTTCACGATATCGGAAAAGTCGTTCTGCGCCGCGAAATGCTTCTAAAAGCCGCCAAACTTACCCCTTCTGAACTGCAGCATCTTCTCGAACGCATTGAACTCTTTGCGGCATGGTTTGCCACTCAGTCGCATCAATCACTCGGCTCGCAATATCGCTCTGCACAACAGTTTGATCTCTATCGCGAAATGGTCACTCGCGTCGTTCAGGCCCAGGCTCATGCCACTGAAACCGACAAAAAACTCATTGAAGAAATGAGTTCAACCTTCATCACGCCATGTCCTGCACTTCCTCTGCTCAAACCACAGGAACGTGAATCCCTGCTCATCGAACACGGAACACTCAATCGCGAAGAAAGACTCGAAATCCAGCGTCATGCTTTAATTTCATGGCAGTATCTCTCACAGATCACATGGCCTCAGCGATGGGCAAATGTTCCCATTTTCGTCCTTCAACACCACGAAAAACTCAATGGAACAGGCTATCCTTACGGCATTTCAGGCGATCAAATCCTTCTGCAAAGCAGAATTATTACCATTTGCGATATCTTCGATGCACTCACCGGCGGCGACAGACTTTATAAAACGCGTCATTCATTCGGAGATGCCGCAGGTATCCTCAGACAGGAAGCAAAAGCTGGTGCGCTTGATCCCAATATCGTCGATCTTTTCATTGCCAGAGTCATTCCGCAGATCAGCAATCCCGAAATCGCTGACTAATCCTTCATTTTAAGTATTTGACGATGAAACCTCGTATTCTTCTCATCATCTCCGGACTCGCCATGATTGCATGCTTTATCATGCTCGCTTTTCGCGATGACGGAGAACGAATTGTCGTCTCAGATGATAAGGGAAACGCCATCCTTCAGATTGAAGAAAATACAGAAATGTCCCTCTTCATCTGCATGGATGAAGCTCGTGAAGAAGAGCCTCCTCTAAGCATTTCCCCCAAAGGTCTCGAACAGGAAGAACCTATCGAACTCATCGGTCCAAGACCACTCGATCTACCGACTGATATTGCTGCCAGACACAACATGTCCATGCGTCAGAAATGCAGTGTTTCCAGCAATATTATTCACGAGTCCGGTGACGATATCGAAATACCGGCACCAGCTCATGCCCTCGTCATCGCGGCAGTCTCATCCCTCAAATACTCCATTCCCCCTTTATGTCTTTTTTTGGCTTTCCTCGCCACAATCCTCACGGGATTCGGACTCCTCAGCGACAAGCCCTCAAAACGTAATATTCGTTTTAAGCGCTATGATGGCATTCTCGGATTCATCATTGCTCTGATTTCTGCACTTGTCATTGCCTATGCCAGTACTTTGGCTTTGCCACCAGAAAGTTCTCTGTTCCCTGGATATTTCGAAATGATGATCATGGTCGCATCCAATTTTGTCGCTTTTTTAGCGACATATCTCGTCATTGCAGCCATTCGAAGTCGCCAGAAGCCGGTACTTGCTGCTCCGCATAATGCAACAACACAAGAACTAACGTCATCTGAACCCGCCAATGTTTCTATAGAAAACAATCAAACGGATGAAACAGAACAGCCAGATAAAACAAAATCCATCACGCCAAAATTCAAACCATGGATTTCCTTAGCCCTGGGGCCCGCTCTCGCAATCACAGCTGCAATCATTGTTTCATTTGCCCCACTTCCCGGACTTTCAACACTCGAAATGGCTTCACAGCTCATTTCTACCCGTTTTATGAGCGCTTTTTTTGCCGTACTCGCCGGGGTGGGGGAAGAATGCCTGTTTCGAGGACTCATTCAGTCAAGTCTGGAAGCCCGCGATGATTCCAAACATCCGCTGGCGGAAAATATCTTTGCCATCGCCGTTGCAACGACTTTATTCGTCGGACTTCACGTCCCTCAGTCCCTGGATCACCTCTGGGCTCTCATCCCCATCGGATGCGTTTCCATCCTCTCCGGATTTTTAAAAATTCGCTACAAATCGCTTTATCCCTGCATTCTATTGCACATGTCCTACAACGCAACTTTACTGATTCCATCCATTCTGGTATAAGCTTCTGTGTTGCATTACCCGTTTCTGAAACAGGAAAATGCTTCAAATTTAACGAATCCACGCCATTGAAATTCCATTCAATGCGTGGTTTTTTGTTTCTCTGGAAAAATCTCATGCCAGCCCGTTTCATTGCCATTGCCGGAAATATTGGTGCGGGAAAATCGACGATGGTCGGTTTTCTTTCGAGAAAATTTGGACTTCATCCACTCTATGAACCGGTCGATGAAAACCCTTATATCGCTGATTTCTATGAAGATATGAAACGCTGGGCCTTTAACTCTCAGGTTTTTTATCTGTCACGCAAATTTGCGCTTCACCTCGAAGCTCAGAAATCCGATCAGCGCGTCATTCTCGATCGTTCGATCTACGAGGATGCAGAGATATTTGTCGAAAATCTGCGCCGCCGTCGCGGCATTACGACGCGCGATTACAACACGTATATGGAACTCTATCGCACGATTCGAAAAGAGCTTCAGCCGCCCGATCTCCTCATCTATCTGCGATGTTCCGTCCGAGGCGTTCGCCGTCGCATCAAAAATCGCGGCCGCGAATCCGAAATGGCAATTCCTCTTTCATACATCCAGAAACTTCATGCACAATATGAAGAATGGTTCGAAAGCTACACTCTCGGCCCTAAAGCCGTCATCGAGACCGAAAAACTCGATTATTTGCGCGATATCATTCACCGCGTCGATTTGATTCAACAGATCGAAGAACTTCTAAAATAGACTTGTTTTTTTGGGGAACGCGTCTTTTCGCTTCGCGAATACGACGCGCCAGTGAGCAAATGTGCCGGAATGAGTTGGAGAGCCGACAGGCTCGGGAAACGAAATTCATTTCATATTGCGAACTGAGGGGCCGAGATGAGCGACGTCCGGTGAACGTCGAGAATCGCAGAGCCCAGTGAACAAATGAAATCCGCAAGTTGAAGAGCCGACAGGCTAGAGAAACGAAGCGGATTTCATATTGTGAACTGAGGAAAAAGGGCAAAGCCC
>JAZRWV010000312.1:0-1705 GCA_045599925.1 Myxococcota bacterium | reverse complement strand
GTTGCAGGAACCGTGGGCTATATGGCGCCAGAACAGCTCCTCGGCGATTGTGCGATTCAGTCAGATTATTACTCCCTTGGAGCCACAGCGCTGCATCTGCTGACAGGGATCCTTCCCTCAGAGTTTGCCTCCGATGGATTCGTGCTGGATTTTGAAAATACCCTCAGAGAAAAAGTCCCGGACATTCAGGAAGAAACGATAGCGCTCTTGAAAAAATTGCTTGCAGTCCACGTACAGGACAGACCCAAAGGGCCGGATGAACTGATTCAATGTATCGATGACACCATTCTAAAGCTTATGGATAAAGGAAAGCGGAATCCTGCAAAATTAATGAATCAAAATAGTTCACGAATAGCTATTCTCAGCAAACTGAACAGTATCTACCCCAAGTTCAAAAATGGTTTAATACTTACCATTTTCTTTACCTCAGTTGTCTTTTTCTTTGTGGCATGTTTTAAAACCTTGATAGGTGTTATAGGTTTTTTCTCATGTCTGTTAAGTACGGCACTCATATCATTGTTCTCACCTGAAAACATATTAATAAATTTACCTGCCCAAAAAATGCAATATCTAAACAAATTCAATACGCTCATTCGTTTGTCCAACATTGTAGAAAGAGAGCGGCGACTCATGCATTCAAAACAACCGCAGCCCAATATCATGCGTGGAAGCCATCAATCCGTTCAGGGAAAAGTTGTAGCCATATATTCAAGCCGAACGGAGGTTGTGTTTGAACTGAACGGTAAAACCTATGCCTGCAGTGAATACAACAATAATACATCCCCTAAAGATTCATTAAAGATTGGCGATGTGGTTTCCGTGCACTACACCAGAAGCCTTGGTAAAATTGAAACATATATTAATTAAATGAGATCATGGGAGCGTGTGTTTTGATGCGGATTTGATGTTAATCAAAAAAAGCGCGCGACGTATGGGCCCCCCATAGTCGCGCGCAGCCGGCGTATGTCAATAGCCGACGAAGCGAAGCCGTGTGCCCCCAAAAGGGCACAGGCGAAACCGCAAAACGATTATTTATCAGGTTCTGCGTAAACTTTAACCATTTTGAGCAATGCCGCTGCGCGATCCGTGGTGACGGCATCGACGCCCATTTCGATCTGAGCTTTGAGCTGAGCATCCGAGTTTGGCGTCCAGACAGCGGCCACACCGTCCATTTCGTGAATTTTCTGGATCGTAGCTTTGTTATAAGCCGAAGTATAATCGACGCTGTAATCGGGGACCACGCCATCGGCGAGGAGTGTTGTATAAGGCTTTCCGTAGGATGAACTGCCGTTGAGATGCATGACCGTTGAATTGGCAGCTGCATACTGACGGCCTTTGAGCGTAACCGTATAGTATCTTCCGAGCCAGTCGACCTGGTCGTCCATGCCCATGCTGTGAACGAGTGCGGCGCCTTCTTTGAAGACTTTTTCATCGCCTGCGACCCATTTGACATCGCAGAGCACGCGGACTGTAGGCTTTTTCTTGGCTTCGGCGAGAAATTCCGAGAAACGTGGAAGCTTTTCGCCGTTTGAAAGCTTTTGTTTATCGAGGGCGGCGGCGGTCATGCTCGTAAGCTTTGTGCCAGAAAAAGCATCGTCATGGGTGACGAAGATGACGCCGTCTTTAGACATCTGGACGTCGATTTCGACGCCGTAAACATTGGCTTCCTGGGCTTTTCTGAGTGCGGCCAGCGAATTTGCCGGAA
>JAZRWV010000311.1:0-2466 GCA_045599925.1 Myxococcota bacterium | reverse complement strand
GGCGCACCCCATCACCATTGAACACATAGATTCCGATTGTATTCAATCTGCGGCCGCATCTTTCGTTCGTCCCTTCGATCTCGCTCGTGGTCCGCTCTATCGGTTCGCTACGGTCAATACGCCTGAGGGGCTTTATTTCTTGTACGATTTTCATCATGTCATCAGCGATGGTACATCGGTTTGCTTGTTTTTGCATCAGGTCGCCGATGCTTATGATGGCAAATTGGATCTCGAAGATGAATGTGCCCTGCTCTCTCAGGCCGAGCTTGAAGCTGATTTAAAAACATCCGATTCTCACAATCAGGACCTCGACTACTTTGAAAAATTGTTGAACGGTTGCGATTGCGATTCGAAACCCATTGCGGATCCTGTTACCGATAAAACTGAAACACAGTGCGCCGTCGTAACCTCTTCTGTCGGCCATTTTTCTGCAATTGACATCGAAACCTTTGTCAAAAAACATAATCTTAAAACGTTCGCGTTTTTTATGAGCGCATTTGCCTATACGTTGGCCAAAATAAATGGTTCTGAAAATAGCTGTTTTACAACGGTAAATAGCGGCCGCAAACAGGCTAATCTTGCAAATGCGTTTGGTTGCTTTATTAAACTTATCCCTGTCTATACCGATATCGACGAAACGCTGTCTATCGTTGATTTTGTGCGTAAACTCCAGGAACAAGTTCAGGAAACTTTCCGTCATCCTACGGTGTCATTTTCCGAAATCGCGACGAAATTTGGCTTCGCAAGCGACGTTTCATTCGTTTATCAAGGAAATATCCTTCAGGGAATTGAGTTCGCAGAGGGGTGCATTGAGCAGCATGCCATTGATCGTGGCAATGCACAGTCTCCCATCGTTTTTATGGTTCACAAAGTCGGCAATGCCTTCGATATCGATATTCAGTATCGAAATGACCTCTATACCAAAGATTCGATTCAAGCGATTGCGCACAATTTTATCCAGATTGCGTCTGAGTTTTTGCAACGCGATGCGCTGCGCGATGTCGTTTTGCTTAGCCAGGAAAGCCAAAATGCTCTCGACCTCGACAACCGACGAGAGGTTGAATACGATACGAACAAAACGGTCATCGATCTGTTCCGCGAACAGGTCAAATTGCATCCCAATCACACCGCTCTCGTTTACCTCGATCGCCAATATACGTATGCACAGGTTGACGAAATTTCAGAACGCATTGCTGGATTCCTGGTCAGCAAAGGAATAGGCCGTGAAGACGTCGTTTCAATCCTGATTCCGCGATGTGAATACATGCTCATCGCTTCGCTCGGCGTCCTGAAATCCGGCGCTGGCTATCAGCCTCTCGATCCGTCATATCCGCCTGAACGTCTCAATTTTATGATGAAAGATTCCGCTGCCAAATATCTCATTGCGGATGAATCTCTACGCGACATCGTCAATGAATACCAGGGACCTGTCCTGCTCACAAAGGACATCCTCGCGCTACCATCATGCGCTCCGCTTTCCACTCGTCCAGAACCTGGTGATCTTTTTATCATGCTCTATACGTCTGGTTCGACTGGCCTCCCCAAAGGTTGCATGCTCGAGCATCGCAATATTGCAGCATTTAATCATTGGTATCGAAAATACAATGCGCTCGACGAGACGAGTAACGTCTCCGCCTATGCAAGCTATGGTTTCGACGCAAATATGATGGATACTTATCCTACAATTACGTCCGGTGCATGCTTGCATATCATCGACGAATCCATTCGCTTGGAGCTCAATGCGATTAATCAGTATTTCGAAGAACATCACATCTCGCACAGCTTTATGACAACGCAGGTGGGGCGTCAGTTTGCTTCGAGCATCGACAATCACTCGCTCAAATTCATGGGGGTCGGTGGCGAGGCGCTCGCTCCAATCGCTCCGCCGAAAAACTTCGTGTTTAGCAACTTTTATGGCCCGACGGAATGCACTGTTTTAGTGACGTATTTTTCACTCGATCAGATGTATGATCGCGTGCCCATTGGTAACCGCCTCGACAATGTGAAATTCTATGTCGTCGACAAACTTGGCCGTCGCCTTCCGCCCGGAATGCCTGGTGAACTCTGGATTTCTGGCAGACAAGTTGCACGCGGCTATCTCAATCGCCCCGAAAAAAATGCGGAGGCTTTTACTGCCAATCCGTTTACCCAAGAGCCTGGGTATGAACGCGTCTATCACACGGGGGATATCGTGCGTTTGCTCCCCAATGGATGGATCGATTTTATCGGCAGACGCGATGCTCAGGTCAAAATTCGCGGTTTCCGCATTGAATTAACCGAAGTTGAAGAAGTCATCCATCGTTATGATGGCATTAAAGATGTCACCGTTGCGGCATTTGATCATCCCGCTGGCGGTAATTTTATTGCGGCTTACATCGTCTCGGATCATAAAATCGATATCAATGCCCTTAACGCTTTTATTCGTTCTGAAAAACCGCCTTACCTCGTGCCCGCAGTCACCATGCA
>JAZRWV010000310.1:0-11631 GCA_045599925.1 Myxococcota bacterium | reverse complement strand
GTCAATTCGAAGCTAACAGTGATGGAATACACCGAAGCAGTGGATCGCCTTTCCAAATCAGGCATGAAATTCGATTTCGACGTTTTCTGGGGCATGGATATGCAGACAGAACACGAACGAGCTCTGACAGAAAAAATTGTCGGCGGCCCGGTTGCTGTCATCAATTACCCGAAAGACATCAAAGCATTTTATATGCGCATGAATGACGACAACAAGACCGTTGCTGCAATGGACGTACTTGTTCCCGGCATCGGCGAAATGATCGGCGGCAGCCAGCGCGAAGAAAGACTCGATTATTTCGACAGACGTCTGGATGAACTCAAACTCGAAAAAGAAGCTTACAGCTGGTATCGTGACCTCCGTCGTTATGGCACTGTTCCTCATGCAGGATTTGGTCTCGGCTTTGAGCGCGCCATGATGTATGCCACAGGTATGGATAACATCCGCGACGTCATTCCATTCCCGCGAGCCCCAAGACTTATCAACTTCTAATATCGTTTCGTTCCGCAGAAATTATTATTTCTGCGGAACCACATCTAAAGCCGCCAATCATTGCATCGTATCGCATTAAAAATACCCTCATTCGAAGATTATGAGCATTTCTACAAGATGCGTTTTCAGCCTGAAGTTGTTTACTGGGCAGATGACGCACAACACAATATTTCACTCGAAGAATATGCATTGGGACGACTAACAGCTCAAAGTGATGGGGATATTCTGGAGAGAATCATCACGCTGGATGGTGAACCCATTGGAACAATAACAGCGCGAGAATATGTGCCGAGAGTTTGTCAATGCACATTGGGTATTGTCATTGCAAATCCGGCATGCTGGGGCCATGGTTATGGATTTGAAGCCCTTAAACAATTCAATACCATTCTGGCAGGAAAAGGCATTGGCCGGGTCATCCTCGAAACCTATGCCAATAACAAACGGGCCCAGAAATGTTTTTATAAAATAGGATTCCAGAAAAAACGCGTCTTTTTTGCCCCATCTACGGGGCGTTTTATCGTTCAAATGGTGATGGATATCCCTCCATTAAAAGTCATTGGTGAGCGCATTACCAAAGACGATCCACGTTGGAAACCACCCAAAAAATAAAAAATCATCACACACTGTTTCAACAATCATCATTTTCAGGTCATTTCATGAAAAAATACCAATTTTTGACAGCCATTCTTGCCACTTCCGTTATTTTTAACTTTTCCGCATGCAAAAAATCGGAACCCGTCACAGAAACACAGCCAAACGAAACCGCAGCTGAACAAGAAAATATGGATAATAGTACACAAAAAGAAATCGCCTTGGATCAACTCGATCGAGACACTTTCAATAAAGCTGCAGTTCGCCTGAATCTCCCTATTTTCTGGGTTTATGAAGAAACACAAAACAACACGGTTCGCCCGGAAATCCTTATTCCACTGAATTTTTATCCGACATCCGAATCTTTCGTGTGGAAAGATGAATCCGGAAATTTCACAAAAGATTTTTATGATGCCTATCAAAAGATGGTCGACATCATGAAAGATCCGCTTCGCGGTGCAAAACCTGATGATGCCGATTCTGCACGTCTCATAAAAGTTGCCGATGAACTCGATCAGGGCGCGGCAACGGTTGTTGCATCCGATTTCAGAACTGCGGATGAAAGCGAACAGAATTTCATCAAGGCTATGCTTAAAGCCTCCAAAGCCATTGACGAACTCTATATCAAACAAATCGGCCTCGACAAAGCACTCTCCATGATCCCGGAAGAGGATGTGATGTCGAGAAGTATGGCTCGTCGAAACTGGGGCGTCGATGCTCAGAGCCCCAAAATGAAAACAGACAAGACCTGCAGAGCCATTGCAGGAACAGACAAAATTCCAGTCGGTGTTTACCCGGAAAGCACACAAAAAGAAGATAATTTCTGCGACAAACTTGCAGAACGCCCCGATGCTGAAACCCTGTTAACCCCATTTACAGTCGTCATCGAAGGCCCCAGAGGGCTCGAAGCCGTTCCCTATAACGTCTTCTTCAAAGACGATATGAAACGCGTCAGTGATGCACTCAAAGAAGCTGTGCAGGCTCTTTCATCCAATGATAAAGAACTCGCATTGATAAAATATCTCAATGCTGCTGCAGAATCTTTCCTGACAAATGACTGGGAACCTGCAAACGAAGCATGGGCTGCCATGAACTCCACGAACTCCGCATGGTATGTGCGCTGCGCTCCCGATGAAACCTATTGGGAACCTTGCTCACGAAAAGCCGGTTTCCACCTCACATTTGCACGCATCAATGCAGACGCCATTCAATGGCAGGAAAAACTCACACCTCTTCAGCAGGAAATGGAAGAAAACCTCGCTAAAATCGCAGGAAAACCTTACGAAGCCAGAAAAGTCGCTTTTCATCTGCCAGACTTTATCGATATCGTGACCAATAGCGGCGACGATCGCGATCCGTTTGGCGCAACCGTTGGTCAGTCGCTCCCAAACTGGGGCCCCGTTGCCAATGAAGGTCGCGGCCGAACCATGGCCATGAGCAACCTCTATACAGATCCTGACAGTCTGAGAGACAGAAGAACACTCGCTTCTTCTCTCTTTACACAACCAGACCTCGATATGCTCGCAGCCGGATCGGTTCCTGGTCTTCTCGGCACAATTCTCCACGAAGCCTCTCATAATCTCGGACCAGCACATGAATATCAGGTCAATGGCAAAATCGATGACGCCATTTTTGGCGGCAGCCTTGCAACTCTCGCTGAAGAATTCAAAGCCCAAACAGCTTCACTTTGGTTCATCCAATATCTCACCGAAAAGAATGTCATTTCTCCCGAACTCGCAAAACAAAGCTACACCGATTCCGTCTATTGGATTTTCGGTCAACTCTCACGCGGACTCGTCGATTCCGAAGGACATATTCAGCCATATTCCCAATTATCTGCTATCCAGCTTGGAATGATGATGGAAGACGGCGCTGTAACTTATGAACCAGAAACCATGACTGCCAACGGAAAAGATAAAGGTGCTTTCATCATTCATTATGAAAAAATGCCCGAATCCGTGAATCGTATCATGACAAATATTGCTCTGATTAAAGCAAAGGGCGATAAAGAGGCTCTGATTAAACTCCAAAAACAATACGTAGAAGGAACTGCAATACCTTTTGATACAATTCGTGAACGCATGCTTCGCCTCCCTAAAACGAGTTTTGTTTACAGCGTATTGGTAAAATAATGCCCTCATTAGTAAGATCTAATTTTGTTCAAAATTAAACCTTATTCGCGAATTTTCCACACAGCACCCCCCTTTTTTGGGGGTATATTTTGAAGAATCTGCTTATTTAAGCTTGACAAACCTCACTCGCATCTATAGAAGCGAATATAGATGTTAATGCGCCTAAAACGCACATGTGGTTACAAGCAATGCAAGCTTTAAAAAAGCGATCAACTAAAAGGAAACTATAATGAAAAAGCATCTTACCACTTTAATGGCACTGACTGTGGCACTCGCCATGCCGTTGTCAGCCATCGCGCAGGATGCCGCTCCACTGATCAATCCTGCAGATATTTTTGGATCCAGTGCAGAAGCAGAACCGGCTCCCGCCGTGGCTGAAACAACTTCAGAATCAGCACCTGCTGATGAAGAAAATACAACATCCTCCGCTGAATCAGCTACTACTACTCAAGCTTCGGATTCTGTTCAGGCAGAAACAACTCCGACAGACAACAACAATTCAAGCGTCATCGCAAATATAAATGAATCACCTAAAGCCAGCCAAAAATCAGCCGACAGTGATGATGACGAAGGTGATGAAGAAGACGAAAAAAGCTGGTATGTCAGTGCTGATGTTGGATTTGATCTTGGTCTTGGCGCTTTCACAAAACACGAATACGCAAGAAAAATCCGTTCGCGCTTCGCAATGGAACTCAGCGGTTCCTATACCATTCCCGTCATCGATGTCGATGTTTATGCCATCACCGGCTTCAGCGTCTGGATGAGTAAGGCTGGTGGTACCAACGGACAACACGAATTCCGATGGGCCGATTCTGCCATTGGTTTCTCCCGCAATATCTGGGAATATAAAAATGGCGGTTTTGAAGTCAGTTTTGATGCTGACCTCGGATTTGTCCTTCCAACCTCGACTGCGTCGATCAACACAAACCTCTATACATCGATCGTTCCCGATCTTTCTGTGTCCATCAAATTCCATAAGCTGCGATTCAGCTATGAAATTACATACAGTCACAGTTTCCACAAGTACACAAGCACGACTCTTGATCCAAGCGAAGTCGATATTCTTTCCCGTTCTGCAGGTCTTGAACGCATAAACCAAAATAACATTGCAGTAGGCGGTGTTCTGAATGAAATCGACCTCACAAACCTCTTTGTCGTTGGTTATCAGTTCATCAAACCGTTCGGAATGAGAATCGGTTTCGGTTTTGCTGACAGCTGGACTTACGACAACGGCACCATCAGCGCGGATGATGAATTCGTCAATCCGAATGCAAAGGTTGGCCGTGGACATTCACAACTCAGCGTTGGTACCATTTCATTACTCTACTCGCCGATAAAATACCTCACACTGTCCCTCGCAATGGTCAGTCAGCAACCCTGGAAAACAGCAGACAACAAGACGCTTCGATTCCCATGGTTTGATACAGTCAGCCCCTCAAAGAACTATACGAAATTCGTTTTCGGCGCGAAATTCGTTTATTAATTCTTTGTTTTCGATTTGTTGAAAGGGCTATCGGCTTTGCCGATACGCCCTTTTTTTTGAGTTTGGCTATGCCGAAACGGCATACGCCAAACTGCGCGCACTGCGCGCTTTTTTATGCATCCATGCCTGGCCGTATTGTTTTGTTCCCCTCCCCCGGCCACCAAAGGTGCTGCGCGGCCGTATCGCGACAACGATAGGCCGCGCAGCCTGGCGTATTGGCCGCAGGCCAATAGCCAGGCCCTAAAAAAACAGAAAAACTCAAATGCTTTTAATATAATATAATGCGACTTCAGTCATGGAAATGCCATCCATGACAAAAAATAAACCTTTTTATCAGAAGCAATCACATGAAAAACCTTCCTCCTTTTCTCATTTGTGCATCCATTATCCTGCTTTCTTCATGCAACGAATCCGAAACTTTTGTCCCCCAAACAGGCTGCAACAACAATGAAACTCGCTGCATCGATTCAAACCTCTTTGTCTGCAATGGCTCGGAATGGCAAATGTCGGTCAATTGCACTGATATCGGAAAGATTTGCGATTTGGACGCAAATGGCAAGGCAACCTGTATCGATAATCAAGTCATCACTTGTGTGCCCTCTTGCAAGGAAGGCATAGTCACTCGCTGTGACAACGAAAATAATGCAACGACTGAAACATGTTCACAGAATCAGATTTGTGGTCTGGACCAAAACGGCATCCCAGCTTGTGTCGAAAAGCCAGAAGTCAAATCGTGCACGCCGTCGTGTTTGAACGGAAGTCTCACAAAATGCGACGCCGAACTGAATCCATCGACCGAAACCTGCGCAAATGACGAAATCTGCGGATTTGACCAAAATGGCATCCCGGCTTGCGTCGAAAAGACAGCCCCTGTTGTCTGCGCCTATGGCGAAACCTATCTTCTCATTGGCTCTAAAGCATGCGATGAAGAAGGAAAAGTCATTCAATGCCAGACCGATGGAACGATGAGTGCTGGCACTGAATGTACTCGTGGCGTTTGTAGTGCCGGTCAATGCGTTGCAAGAGGATGTGACGGCATTGAAGATGGTCAAAACACCTGCAAAAACGAAAAACTCATGGTATGCGACGACGGTACCCTGAATGAAGTCACTCCTGGTTGCGGAGATACAACCCCACTCTGTCGTGATGGCGAAAACCAATGCAGTACTTATAAGAATTGCGCCAGCATTGAACATGGTCAAAATGGATGTAAAGACGGCAATATCGTCGCATGCAACGACGGAACGACTAGCATTATCAGTGGCGGCAACTGCGTCGAACAGGGCAAGAGTTGTACAGCAAATCAAGAAGCTCGAAGTGGATTCATTTGCAAAGCCCCTGATCCGACAGATTGCCAGTGGAATGGCCAAACGGTTCCAAAAGGCGCAAACATCTGTGACGGCAACACGCTCCGCACTTGTTCGGCAGATAGAGACGGCGAACTCAATACAGGCTTTGACTGTGCAGTAATTGACAGTTCAAGGCCACTTTGTGATTCGAAATATCAGATTTGTCGAGCATACAGAAATTGCGGAAACGATGAAGAAATTGCACACGACAGCATTGTCTGTAATGCCCAAAACACGAACAAAGCCAAATGCGTCGACGGCAAACTCATCGATCTGAGTGGTGATGATGCCTGTATTCCGGTCGGAAATGCATCTCCGGTTTGTATATATTCTACAGAAGCCACCTGCGATTTTGAATGCAATACCGGTTACACACGCGTCGGTAGTGCATGCGAATCCATCAAATCCTGTGACATTATTCGCGAAACATACGACAAAACGACGAACACATGCACATGCAATGCATCAAGTCACTGGTCTGGCACAGCAGGAAACTGCACCTGCGAAAACGGATATCTCCTGATTGGCAATGAATGTCAGGAAAAAGCGACATGCTCAAACAGCCACAACATACTCGATGAAACGACCAACTCCTGTGTTTGTGATGTCGACAACCACTGGATTGGCAAATCTACATCATGCCAATGTGAAAGTGGCTACATCGATTTGAATGGAATCTGCACAGCCATCGTTTCTTGTGCAAAAGCACACACAGTCTGGCAGGCTTCGTCCAACACATGCATTTGCGACACAACAGGTCATTGGACAGATAAAGACGGCAATTGTGTCTGCGAAAACGGATATCTCCTGATTGGCAATGAATGTCAGGAAAAAGCATCATGTAATGCAGAGCACAATAAACTCGATGAAACGACCAACACCTGTGTTTGTGATATCGACAACCACTGGATCGGCAAATCCGAATCGTGTCAATGTGAAAATGGCTATATCGATATAAGCGGAACCTGTACTGCAGTCGTTTCATGCACAAAGGCACACACGGTCTGGCAGCCATCGTCCAACACATGCACTTGCGATACAGCAGGCAACTGGAAGGATAACGGCGAAAACTGCATCTGCAAAGACGGATACACTCAAGTCGGCAATGAATGCCAAATCATTCGCACATGCGATTCAGTCCGGGAAACATACGATAGCACGACGAATACCTGTTCCTGCAAAGCTCCATGGTCAGGAACTGCCGGTTCATGTGCTTGCATAGACAATTATGTTCAGGTTGGCAATACATGCGAAATCAGCCAAAAGCCGACATGTCAAACGGGAGAAATCTACATTCCCAATGCCAATGTTTGTGCATGTGATGCCCCGAATGGCTGGGTTGGCATTGCCGGAACATGTGCATGTCCGGACAGTTTCGTGAATATAAACGGCATTTGTGTCAAAAAAGCCATCTGTAATGAAGACAAGGAAATGTATGATCCCGATAACAACCTATGTCCCTGCGACGGAAACAAATTCTGGGAAGGCATGGGCCCCAATTGCACCTGCACTCAAGGAAAGATTGAAATCAACAACAAATGTTATGATGAATCAATATGCGATTGGGCAAACCATTTCGTCCTCGATCCTGATACAGAAACCTGTATTTGTGATGCCGATAACGGCTATGTTATGAACAACGAAGTCTGTACCTGTTCAGCAAATGGTTATATTATAGCCTTTAATCATCATACCGGCATGTTCGAATGCACAAGAATTACAAATGTCACGCCAGGGGATACCATTCAATTCGGCAATGACACGGATGAACCACATGAATGGATGGTTCTGGATAAAGCGGGTGATAAGCTATTTGTAATTTACAAAGAGCCATTGACTGAAACCGCCTATTGTTCGACAAACGAATGCACATGGGCAAACAGTCTTATTCGAAATGTCATCAATACATTTCTTGGTAGTTTTACGCCAGGAGAGCAGGCGAGGATTCTGGGAACACAGCTGACGGATAAAAACACAACAGATAAAATATTTGTATTAAGCAATGAAGAGATCGAAAGATATTATATATTGCTCAATATAGATGACCGAAACAGATACTGGACGCGTTCAACAGATGAGGATTTGAGCGCATCTTCAGAAGCCTATACTTATATGATCACATCACCGGATCTTGACAGAAAAAATTATGATATTCAGCTTTCTTCTGTTAGAAGCGTATTTCCACTTATGCCGGTGATGTGGATTCAATAAAACGTATTGAGCCCGTAGACGTGCCAATCGCACGTCTGCGGAATCATTTCATATTACGAACTGAGTCCCCGGGGCAAAGTCCCGGCTGAGATATTATGGTTTAAGTCAAAATTTATTCTGAACTTTTTGCTTTTTCTGTATCGCAGTAACGGTGAACCAACAGATTTCGTCAGTGAAAGATGAAATACACGGGGTAAATTAACAAATTTCGTCGGTGAAAGAAGAAAAATCAGGTCATAAAGGGTTATTTTCATGCTTGAAATGAACTCGCACAAGTCATGGTCAGTCTCTTGCAGTGCAGAAAGAGGCACGCCCTGCCCTCGGATTGTCTTATTTCAGCGCATAAAGAATCAAACTATAACCTCTGATTATCTTATTTCAGCACATAAAGAGGCAAACCATAACCTCTGGTTATTTTGTTTCAGCACATAAAGAGGCAAACCATAATCTCTGGTTAATTTGTTTCAGCTGTAAAGCAGGGTAATCAGAGGTTTTATATTTCCTCTGAGGTTACTACTCATCAGAGATAATTTGCACACCCGAGAAAACGGCCGCGTATTGCATAGCAATAGCGGCCGTCTTCGCATGGCGTATTGGCCGTTTCGGCCAATAGCCATGCCCACAAAAATTATTACAGTTTCTGACCGAGATCATCGCTCAACAGAACGGCGAGTTTATGGAAATCGCTGTCCGGGTTGATATAACGAACTTCGGTAACGAGAGTCTTCGGATCGACAAGTTCATGGAAAGGAACGAAGCAATGATCGAGCTGGCCGACCATCGAAACCATGTGACCGTCGAGGTCTTTTTCGACGAGAGCGACATAGGCACCGACGCCGAGGCAGCTTCCGAGCATGACATCAAATGCGTGCGGAGAGGCGCAACGGGCTTCGTAACCGAGCTGAACGCCATTGACCTTGACTTTCGGCATATTGAGTTCTTCGAGGCGTTTCATGATCATCTTGGCGACGAGGCTTCCGATATGGATATCGCCGAGGGAAATGTGACCGTGTTCGTCGCGGGATGTCGATGCGAGGAAATCGGCAGGAAGTTTTTCGGCAAGGCCTTCGGCGAGAACGATGACGCCGAATTTCTGACGACGGGCGCGGCGGGCAGCAATGAGTTCGACGAGGCGATCGACGAGAACATTCAGATCGAGGTGGCCATCGAATTCTTTGCCGGCAGCTTTCATCAGAGCCGGGATGTCTTCAACGCCGACGACCATATTGGCTTCGCCAGCCATTGCAACGCCGTACGAAAGCCAGCCGGCCTTGCGGCCCATGCATTCTGCGATGAAGTAAGACTGGCTCGCGCGAGCATCCGCCTGAAGATTGCGGATTTCCTGTGCCATAAAGTCAACAGACGTAAAGAAACCAAATGTAAAGTCGATGCCATTGTAATCATTGTCGATCGTCTTGGGCAGATGAACGACGCGGACTTTGTGGTCGACGTTTGCATGTTTCTGATATTCATAAAGTTTGTTGGCAGTTTTGAGCGTGTCATCGCCACCGATTGAAATCAGAGCATCGAGGTCGAGACTGCGAAGACCGTTGTATGTGCGACGCAGAGGAGCAGCTTTTTCGGGATCGTCGAGGTCGGCCGGGCAATCAATCATTTTGCCGGGGTTGGCACGGGCTGTACCAATCATGATACCGCGTTTGTTACGCGCACCAATGATGCGGCTGAAATTCAGGATTTCATAAGCATCGCCTTCGACAAGCGGCATTTTTTCTTCGTCAAAATTCTGAAGACGGGAATAACCATGAAGGAAGCCGATGACTTCGATTCCGGCCTTAACAAAGGCGAGTGCTGCCGATGAAATAACGGCATTTGCACCGGGAGCCGGGCCACCGGCAAAGAGAATACCAACGCGACGAATACTCGATTTTGCTTCTGCCATTTTCAGAATCCTTTGAATAAATGTTAAATATGGCTGTATGCCAGCAATATCACGGCAATATGCCGCAAAAAACCGCCGTAAAACTATCACATATCCAATAAATGTGGTTATTGATTTTTAAAGGCGTATATGGTCAAAAAGTTTTTCGCAAACGCTGTTTGTCAAACCGTTCTATACAGGATTTTTCTATGAAAACTTACCTAATCATCCTCAGAGATGCCGTGATCATCTGCCTGATCATGGCCGCTGCGGGTATTTTAATCAATGCAGCGCGTCCCGACGGATTGCCGTTTATTGCCGAAAAACCGTACGACATCTTCGTCCCATGCCCGGAAACTCTGGGGACTGTTGAGATGATAAACGTCGACGATCCATCGCTGACTGACGGCAAATCCTTTATCGTCGACGCAAGAACGCAAGAAGATTTCGACACCTGGCATTTCGATGGCGCATTTCTCATCACCTACGATTATCTCGAGCCAATTTCAGAAGATGAACTCAAAAATGTCACACTGAACATCATCAACAGTGGCAAGGAACGACTCATCGTATACGGCGACGGTGACGGAAAACAGGGCTCCACCGGCTACGAACTCGGTCGCGAACTCGCCGGTCATGGCATCAAACACGTCTATGTCGTCGATGGCGGCGCAGACAAACTCAGGGGGAACAAATAATGACTGAAATGGATACTCAAACAGCCTCCAAATCGAAGTTTTCCCGTTTTCTGAACCATCCTGCACACAGTTTTGTCGCGCTTCCGATTCGCTTTTACCTCGCCTGGGTCTTCATTTCGGCGTGTCTTCACAAGCTGGCGATGCCGGAATCTTTCGCCATCGATATTGCGACTTACCAGTTCCTGCCGCTCGTGTTCATCAATCCACTGGCGATTGTGCTGCCCTACGTCGAACTCGGTACCGGCATTATGCTCGTTACGGGAACAAAGGCCCGCGCGGCCGCGTTGATGGTTTGCGGCATGATGATAATGTTCATGATCGCACTGACTCACGCTCTGATGCACGATTTGAGCATTTCCTGCGGCTGTTTTGCATCCAATGCAGCTGCGGGGTCCGACCCCATCTCGCCATTGACGATGCTTCGCGACAGCGCATGGCTCCTGCTCGCGGTTTACGTCGTCATCTTTGATAAAAAGCCTCTTGGTGTCGATCGGCTTTTGGCGAAGCGAAAAGCTAAAAAATCGGAACAAACCGCTTAATTGTCATCATTTTTTCATAGGATTGATTTTTCTGGGACGGCGGCTATTCGCTTCGCGAATACGCTCGCCCGATGCCGTCCTATGCTAAAGCATACGGCCGGCATACCTTTTTTGCTTGTTCAGACGAAATCCACATTCAATCTCAATTTCGAGGACTTAAAAATGAAAAAACTCTTCATCCTCGCCAGTTTATTCACTTCTTTATTTGCAGGACAAGCATTTGCACAGACAGCCACTTGCGATGCACTCAACGAAAC
>JAZRWV010000309.1:0-3788 GCA_045599925.1 Myxococcota bacterium | reverse complement strand
TCATTGCAGCTTCGAGGCGGTCCTTGGCATCCTCGGCAGGTTTGCCGTTGAGCGTATCTTCCACAATGCGTGCGCTTTCAATCAGAACTTCGCGTCCCTGCTCGCGATTATGCACTTCTTCTTCCGTTTCGGCGGCCGGCGAAACCTGAGCATTTCGAATGGCATTGCCAAGGGCTTCTGCAAAATCAAATTCAACGTGATATTTGGATTCCCTGGCTGAATCATCTTCTTTTATATCGGCTGTTTTGAGGGCTTCGTCTTCAGCTGTTTTTTCTGCATTCTTAATGGGATCTGTTCCAAGCACAGCCTTGAGGAATGAGCCAACGGCACCGCGAAGAATGGCAGGGACGACTTCATTGCCATGTTCCTGCATGAATTTGCCATCGACTTTGACGACGCGTTTTCCGTTTTCGTCGACGATGTAATCGCCATCCTTGAGATTTTTATCGGCGTAATCTTCAAATTCTTTGGCGACGACATCTTTGAGATTGAATTTAAGGTTGGCTGAACGTTTTTTGAGTTTTTCAACGCCAAGATTCAGAAGTTCGGAAGCTTCTTTAACGGCAGCAACGCCAGCATTCTGTGCTCTGTCTGCTGTTGTTTCATCTGCTTTTTTATCCGCCGTTTCAGTTTCATCCGTTTCGCGTTCCTGAGCGGCTTCATCTGCAGCGGCTTTGGCATTCTGAGCACTTTCATTGATGGTATTTTTGATTTCGCGAAGACCTTCGGCCAGAGGGGCCATCTGTTCTTTCAGATTGCTGAAGGCTGTTTTCATGCTTGCAACGGCATCATTGAGGGCAGATTGGGCTGATTCCAGGGCAAGATTGGCTTCGGCCTGTGGATCAAATGGAATGACTTTTCCCATTTTCTTTTCGCCTGCGTCTTCTTTGACATCTTCTGTCGGTGTTCCAGCTTCGGCTTCTTTGGCGGCATTTTCCTGTACTTCCTTGATTTCCTTGCCTTCGTTCAGTTTGTCGTCATCATTCATCATATCGAAACCTCCTTTAGGGGTAAAAAATGTGCATATAAGTTTAACCTTTTGGCCCAATGTCTGACAAGAGTGATCTCTGGTTTGTGCAGTAGAAAAGTTGCAGTTCAGCCGGATCATTCATCATGTCCTCATTTCGTAGCATGAAATGCGTTTATGAGATGATGTTTGTCAGTGAGCAAGAAATTGTTTCAATTCTTCCATGCGTTTAAGTGCGTCCTGTCTTCCAAGTTCATACATATCTAAGATTTTTGCCGGGTTCCTCTCAAGTCGTTTGATGCGTATTTTATGACTTGGCCTGAAAACGAAGATTTCACCGGCCGCTTCGAGCTCTTTAATGAGCGCCAGTGTCGCATTGTACCGTTCATGCCTTGTCCGCATGGATTCGATGTAATTCGGAAACTTTCTGTAAATGAGTTTGAAAAGCTTCAGTGGTTCCGGTGATTTTTGGTATCCGTCAGGCTGGGTAAGAATGACGACAGTTTTTTTGTATCCCTGAGAACGGATGAATTCAACGGGGATGCTGTCTGCAGTACCGCCGTCAAGGAGCTTGTGACCGTCGTAGCCGACGATTTTGGATACGATCGGCAGTGATGCTGAGGCGCGAAGTGCCTGCATTTCATCGCCTCGAATCGTGTATGCGCGATGATAATAGGCCTTTCCGGTCTCAATATCAGTACTCGTAATATAAAATGCCGATTTGGAGGCCTCCAGGGCATCAAAATCAAAAGGAACAAGCTGATTGGGAATGTCCTGATAGCAGAATGAGTGACTCACGAAATCGCCGGTTTTTATCCATGAACGGATTCCCATAAATCTGGGATCACGACAGAATGCCAGATAAAATCGGACACTCCTGCCATGCTGGGCTGCTAAAAATGAGGATGCATGGATTGCTCCGGCTGATACGCCGACAACGCCATCAAAATGAAGCCCATTTTCCCCCATGACGTCGAGTACGCCCGCCGTGTAAATGCCTCGCATGCCTCCGCCTTCACAGACGAGTCCTCTTTTATTCTGTTCAATCGAATTATCCTCGCTTTCCGGCATATTTGTTCGCTTTATTCTGGAATTTCGTTGAGATTGTTTTCGACTCCGGCGAGCTCAAAATCAGCCAGCCACTTTCGGAGTTTATCACGTATTTCGGTTTTATGTCCGCTCAAAATGAATCGCGCGATTAAACCGTCATAGGCTCCATTGATTTCATCTCCCTGATGATATGCGCTTTCAATGCGATAACACGGATTTTCACAAAATGGATGTTTCGGCCAGGAATCATTGCAAAACCCAATTTTTTGAAGGATGCCTGTCGAGCGCGCAAACAGACGGAATTCGCAGGCGGATTCTGTATCATTTTGAGCATTAAGCATGCATAATTCCATGCGATTAGAGCACGAAATCCGAATTGCGGAGCGAACGATGTCGATATGGGAAGTCATTTCTGTGACGCCATGTTCGACCTGAAGACGCGGATTGAGTTCCAGAACATGCACAGAGTCATCGTTTTCGACGAGCAGTTCGATGGTGCCCCAGCTCAAATAGTGTATTTCAGCGAGTTTTTGACGAAACTGTTCTGACAGTTCCTGGAGTTTTGGCGATTCGGACAGGGAGTATGCTGCTTCAAAAAACTTCTGGTGATTCTTTTGCCACGAGCAGTCTCGTGCTCCTAAATACAAGACATTTCCCTGGCCGTCTCCGAGATACTGAAACTCGATATGACGGCCATTTTTTATGGCAGGTTCGACATAATACTGTGTCAGGACATGGAGGGTTTGAAGGCGTTCAAGTTGTGCTTGGAGTTCGGCGAGTGATTGAATGAGATGAATGTTTTTTCCGCCGCCGCCAAATCTGCATTTGAGCATGGCTGCGCCGTGAATTTGCTCACGGATGGCTGTCATAAAATCCGGTGCGGCGCATGAAATGGCTGTCTGTTTGGGGCTCAGAATCTGTATGGTTTTGTATTTGTCGCCAAAAAACTGAAGATGACACGGTGTTGGTCCGATAAAGTGCATTCCCATGAGTCTGCATCGACGGGCAAATGCAAAATCTTCGGATAAAAACCCCCATCCCGGTAAAATGGCTTCACAGGCATTTTGGCGTGCTGCTTCAAGAATGTCATCCTGATTTGTATAGGCATCACGACTCATGCCGGTATAAACGATGCCGTCGGCATCACTGTTTGCTGCTATCCTGGCGTCATCGCGAGCGGCAATGACATAAGCCTGAGCGCCTTCGAGATGGCAGGCCTGAATGAGGCGCGTCGCGCAATCGGCGCGGTTGGCAACGAGTATCCTTTTATACATGTCTGAGCGGATTTGTGGTGCTGTCTATTGGCTTTCTGCCAATACGACAGCATGGGTGGCGCACTATTGGCCGAAGGCCAATACGCGCGCCATAGAATTGGATATTTTGGCGGTTATCGATTCGTGCAGATGTGCTGCTTCGGATTACACATGAGCTTGTCTGTGGGCACGCACTCTGAATCTTTTTCACATCTCGTCACGCAGGAACTGAAAAGACAGACTTTTCCAGCAACACAGTCGCTGTCTTGCGTACACATGTTTCTGCAGCACATCACGCCGCCTTGCGAATCCGGCTGGCTTTTGACAACATCGCGCGCTTCATGCTCCCCATTGGGATCGCCCGTGCAAACCCATGCCTGGGTGTAAGTTTTGTTGTTGATAGCTGCAAACCATTTGAGGGGATGAGCGCGTTTCGAAAAATCGAAAGTCATCGAACATCCGGTGCAGCTGGCTGCCGTACAGCTGGTGCACTGTGATGGCAGGAGGGCTTGGCAAAG
>JAZRWV010000308.1:0-2957 GCA_045599925.1 Myxococcota bacterium | reverse complement strand
CTCCGGCTGAACTGTAACACAAAACCATGTAGTCCCTAACAAGTGCTTGTCAGTGAGTAATAAAAATGATAAGTTATATAGGGGTCTATTTTTTTTAAGGAGCAAGACCATGAAAAAATTTTTCGGCGCAATCATAATGATGGTTATACTGTTAAGCTGCAGTTCAGCATTTGCAGATGAACCCAAAATGACGACACTCAGCTTTGAAGATGACACCATTGAAGGTGATTTGATGATGCCCAATACATCCAACATCAACGTCAAAGATCTTGACGAGTTAACTTCATTGATAAAAGCTCGTGAAGATTTTGTTGATGAAATGCGAAAAACAGTTGACGAACTGTAAAACATTTGACGAACTGTAATCAATGCTTTATAAGGATGGTGTTTATAGGACAAAAAGTGAATAAATTTTTCGTCAAACTGATAATTTTTTATCGGTGCAGATGTAAAAAAGCACGTATGTTCAACCCCATTAATAAGCAATTGCGCTTACAGTCAAACGAGGAATGCATATGAAATTTGAAATTCTTGGCCCAAACCTGGAAGTAGTTCAAGTCGTTGAAACGAGTGCAAATCAGGTTCGAATCGGGAAGAATGCAAGCAATGATGTTTGTCTTGCAGATGCGAGCGTATCTCGAGTTCACGCCGTTCTCGAAAAAAGCGGTAACGGATACAAGCTTTCGGATCGCATGAGTACAGGTGGAACGTTCGTCAACGATCAAAAAATCGAACCGAGCAAGCCCGCAATGATTACAAGCGGCTCTATTCTCCGGTTTGGCAACATTTCAGTTCGTGTTCATTTGGAAGATGATGCAGGAATAAGCAGCATTGAAGAAGCAGATGAAGAGGAAAGTGGTGCGACGCTTGCCATGGCAGCCCCATCGCTTGAAGAATTAGCCGCTGGTGTTGCCGATATGTCCCCAGGCATCACAGAACTGAGTGAAGGCTCAAGCATTGAAGAGGATATGGGTGTAGCGGAACAAGTTCAGGAAGCAGCGCCAGCTCCTGCCGCTCAGCCGCCCGTTCCTAAAGCACCTTCAGTGCAATCTATGCCAGCATCACCGGCCCCCTCAATGCCAGCAGCGCCGCCAGCAGCTCCAGCTCCGGCCCCTGCTCCTGTTGCAGCTGCAGCTGCAGCACCAGCTGCTAAGTCTTCTTTCGGCGGTGGATTCGGCAGTTCCACATTCGGTCAGTCTGCAACAGGTCCGACAACCATCATTAAAAAGAAAAAACGTCCAGCTAGCTTTGAAAGACGCTTCCTCTCTGCTCGCGGTAACTCCAATAACTGTGTTCTTGAAGTTGCTATGATCTGGCGAGATAACGTCCTCAACATCCAGCAATTCAAAGCTGAAAACGGCAAAGAAATCAGTATTGGCCAATCATCAAACGCAACATTCCATGTCAATGCCGGCAGTACAGCCGAACTCGCAATTGCACACTGCATCGGAAACAGCTGGGAAATCCTTTTCAACAATGCGTTTGATGGTTTTGTGCTTGTCGGCGACAAGAAAACTGAATTTAAAACAGCAAGCAACGCTGAATTCAATGTTCCCAAGAGTGCAGGCCATTTGCAGCCAGGTTCATTAGCCTGTCAGGTGAATGGCGATGTTCGCGCAAAATTCATTTTTGGCGAAGTATCAATCCTTATCCACTTCGTGGATGCCGTCCCATTTGCAGCCCCACTCTTCGGAAAATTCTCTGTTTCCAACTATGGTGCTTTAATCGCTTCTTTAATTATCCACTTCTCCCTGTTCTCCATCATTCTTTTTGCAACAGACCGCGTCGATGCACTGATGATCGACCGAATTCTCACAGCATCCCGTTTTGCGACTGTCGTTGAAGAAGAAATCGTTGAAGAGGAACCTGAAGAAGAAAAACCGGATGAAGAGGAACCTGAAGAAGAAGAGCCTGAAGAAGACGCCGATCTTCAGAAAGACGCTCCGGACACCCCATTTGCAGCTAATACAGCCAGTGACACGCCAAGCGCGAATAGCGGCAGCGGGATGTCTAAGGGTGAAGCAGCAGCTGCTGCACAGGCTACCGGTCTTCTCGCGCAGGCCAATGCCATGAACTCCATGCTCGCAGCTGGTATGGATATGCAGAATCTCGATAACCTTGATTGGAGTAGCTTCGATGCTTCAGCTCAGGCCGCAAGTGGTGGTTATGGTTTAGGTACCACCGGTGCTGGCGGGGGCGGTGCCGGTCTCGGTGGTTTCGGTGGTAGCGGTTTCGGCCCCGGCGGTGCTGGTGGTAGTGGTGCCATTCGTGCTGCTGGTGCTGGATATAATGCCGATCTCGGTAAAAAAGGCGAAGCTAAGCCTGCTGTTAAGATGAAGAATCCTGAAGTTACAGGTTCACTTGACAAACGTATCATTCAGAAAGTCGTTCGTCAGCACTCTGGTGAACTGCGCAACTGCTATGAAAAGGAAGTTGCAAAAGTTAAAGGCCTCAATGGCCGTATCGTTGCAGTCTGGCTGATTTCACCACAAGGTGCTGTAACCAAAGCTCTTGTTAAAGAAAGCACTATTAAAAATAAAAACGTTGAAAATTGCGTTATTAACTCAATTAAATTCTGGAGATTCCCTCAGCCTAAAGGCGGCGGAATCGTTCAGATTGAATACCCGTTCGTATTCGAATTGAGCAGCAATTAATCCTTAAAGGCACCCAGACGGGTGCCTTTTTTTGTCATTTCATTAATAGCCGCTCGCGGCCACCAGGTTTATTTCATTTCAGCAATGTCCCTGCTCGCAATACCCACTGCGAATTTTTTTATGACCGGTATTGTTTGCACACCGCACTGATTACAAATCAATTAGAGCTTTGCCCCGACCCCCACTTAAGGGATACAGTTCGTAATATGAAATGCGTTTCATTTCTCGAGCCGACAGGCTCAGGAAAAGAAGCGCATTTCTTATTGCGAACTGAGGAAAGGGCCCCCCTACACGCGCTTAACG